>CAMLEF010000147.1 GCA_946478675.1 uncultured Flavobacteriales bacterium
ACCGCCGCATCGATTATCTCGAATGGGCCGAAGTCGTCGTCAACAAAATCCGCCATTCGAATGCAGCGCTCGAAAATCGCTTCGACGAGCTGATCCGCGAAGGCCGGAAATTCCTGCAGGCTTAATTTTCTTTTACGAACGCCGCGATCTTCGAACGGATCGCATCACGCACTTCCCGTGTGCGCACCAGCTTTTCTTCGTCCGTGCCGGTAAGCGCCGACGGATCGGGAAATCCCCAATGTAATTTTTTACCGCCGCCGGGAAATATCGGGCAGCGTTCCGCAGAAGCTTCGTCGCAAACGGTGACGACGTAATCGTATTTTTTCCCGGCAGCGAGAATGTCGTCGACGGTTTTGGTTTGGTTCTGCGAGATGTCGATGCCGCTCTCCGCCATCGCTTTCACGACGACAGGATTCAGCTTGCCGCCTTCGATGCCGGCGCTTTCTGCAAAGAATTTTCCTTTGCCGATTTCATTGACGAAAGCTTCCGCCATCTGGCTGCGTGCGGAGTTATGGATGCAGACGAAGAGGATGCGTTGCATAATTTCAGGAGTTGCGTGAAGAAGTTTTACGAAGAAAAAGAAATTCGAGAGCTGCGGCTGTTATTGCCCCGGCCACCGGTGCCAGGAGATAAAGCCAGAGATGTGTTAAATGACCCGACACGAGGGCCGGTGCGAAGCTGCGCGCGGGATTCATGCTGGCGCCGCAGATCGGTCCTGCGAACAGCGCTTCCAGCCCGACAATGCTTCCCGCGATCAGCGCGATAACGGTCAATGAAAAATTGCGCGTGGTGGCGACGATGATGGCGAGCATGAGCAGGAAGGTCAATGAAAATTCCAGCAGGAACGATTCCCACTCGCTTCCGCGCGGCAGTGTGGCGCCGAGCTTTTCATTCAGCGGAAAAAGAAGGTGCAGCAACACACTCGCTGCAATTCCGCCGAGCAGTTGTGCGGTGATGTAAAAAAAGCTGTCGCCGGTGGAGATCTTTTTCCGGAGGCGCTGCGTCAGTGTAACGGCGGGATTCAGATGTGCGCCCGACGTCGTGCCGAAAAGCAGGATGAGCAGGAACACCGCGATGCCGAACGTAGCGGAAATGCCCGCGTGCGTTACGGCGCCATGCGTATGCTCGTCGAGCACGATCGCGCCTGTTCCTAAAAAGACCAGCAGGAACGTTCCCGCAAATTCGGCGACAGCTTTCTTCATGGTTTAGCAGCAGCTGTTGGTTCCACAGTTGCAGTTACCGCAGCAGCAGGAATTTTCCGTGCACTGGCAGTTGGAACAATTGCAGGAAGAGCAGTTGCAGTTGCCGGCAGTCGTATTGCAGTTGCAATTGCCGCCGTTATTCTGGGCTTTTTCGTTAGCGTTCATGATTTTTTGTTTTTGAAAGTGAAGGCTGACCGGCCGGGTCAAAAATTTCCTCGCAGCAAAAAGAGAAACGTCGCGATCGTTCGTCGTCTTGCTGTTTGGAAAGCGTTGTGCGGAAAACCGCAAGGTGTTAATCGCAACATCCCGGTGCGCAGCAGGCCGCAGGCTTTTCGCCGTACACGGTAATGCTGCTGATGCCGTTTCCTGAAGCGCGGAAGGCGCGGAGCTCGTCTTCGGAAATATAGCTGAGCAGGATGTTGTCGGGAATGTCAATGGCTTTTTCTTTTTCGATGCGGATGTTTGAAAAACCGGAAGCTGCCAGCATGCCGAGATAATCCTCTTTCGGGATCGCGCCGGAAACACAGCCTGCATACATTTCCCCGGCTTTGCGGATGCCTTCGGGCAATTCGCCGTTCAGCACGACATCAGAAATGCTGAAATGTCCGCCGGGCTTGAGGATGCGGAACATTTCTGCGAAAGCTTTTTGTTTGTCGGGAACAAGGTTCAGTACGCAATTGCTGAGCACTACGTCTGCGCGGTTCGAAGTCATCGGGATTTTTTCAATCTCTCCGAGACGGAATTCCACGTTGCCGAAACCGAGCTTCGCCGCGTTGGCTTTCGCTTTTTCGATCATCGCTTCCGTCATGTCGATGCCGATCACGCGTCCGTCGGCGCCGGTGAGCGCGCGGGCGACAAAACAATCGTTGCCGGCACCGGAACCGAGATCGACTACCGTATCACCTTCACGAATGCGCGCGATGGATGTCGGGATGCCGCATCCCAATGCAAGATCGGCATCGGCGTTGTACCCTTCGAGCTTCGTGTAGTCTTCACTCATGATGGTGTACGTCGAATCACAGGTGGGGCCGCAGCCGCAGCAGGAAGAGGCGTTGACGGCTTTGTCCTGCGCCGCGATCTCCGTGTATTTTTCCCTGACGAGGGACTTGATTTTTTCGTTGGTTTCCATAATCGTTTTATTACGATGAATTAGGTTAAAAAAAGGTCAGTTGATGTCGTTGCGGCGGAAGCTGCAGAACAGGAAATTCTGGGTTGTTTGAAATGGTGTAACGTGATCTTCGGTAATGCACTTCATTTTGTTGAAATGCCTGGTCAGCTGTTGCCGGATGTCTTCTTCCGAATAACGATGTACGTCGAGGCCGCTGCATTTCAACGGGCCTTTATCCGAGAACGTGCCGATCGCCAGGTAAGAATGCACCGCTTTCGCAGCGACCGAGAGATACGCATCGACCTCCGCCGTAGTATTCATAAAGTGAAACGCCGCGCGGTCGTGCCAGACATCGTAAATTTTTTCCGGCTGGAATTGGGTGACATCGGCTGCGATCCATTTGACCTGTGACGCGCGTTCACCGAGACGTTTCTTCGCGCGCTCCAATGCATTTTCACTGATGTCGAGCACGGAAAGATTCGTGTAACCTTCTTCCAGCAAATGATCCACCAGGCGACTGTCGCCTCCGCCGATGTCAATGATCGCAGCGTTTTTCGGCAGGTTGAAACTGTGGATGAAAGACAATGAAGCTGCCGGTGTTTCCTGCGTCCAGCTTACTTCGTGCGGCTGGTGCGTGGCGTACACGTTTTCCCAATGTTGCTTTCGTGATTCCATTTTAACAGCATTTTTTTACGGCATCGCGATCGTACGCATCGAAGAGGATGCCCAGCGCTTCCTGCGCTTTTTCCCATTCGTCCGCATCGATGCAATAACACACGCTCACTCCGTCGATGTCGCCTTTGATCAGTCCCGCTTCTTTCAGCTCTTTCAAGTGCTGTGAAACGGTAGATTGCGATAAAGGAAGTTCCTCGACAATGGCCCCGCACACGCAGGACCTTTTTTTCAGGAGCACCTGCAGGATCGCTACGCGCGCCGGGTGGGCGAGGGCTTTGGCGTAACGCGCGATGCGGACATCCCGTACGGTGAACTCGTCTGTTTTAGCTTTTCCCATTTGATCGTAAAATTACGATTAAAAGAATGCCGAAAGCAAGTTTTTTAACGAAAATATTTTTTCTACCAGTGAAAACGGGCGGAAAAATTGATCACGCGGCCATCGACCGGCGCCCAGAGCGGCTGGAATTGCGGGGAAAGACGCGTTCCCGTGTACAGCGGCTCGTAATGCGACTGCAGCACGTTGAGGAGATTTTCGCTGTTGAGCACAAACGTCCAGCGTCGCCATTCGTGTGCGATCATCAGCGCGCCGATTACATACGAAGAAGTGCGTGTGCCGTCGTCGCGGTACTGTCGGCTGATCCACGATCCTTCGACACCGGCACGCCAGCTTTCGGAAGGCTCGTACATAAAGACAAAAGACACGCGGTGCGGCGGCGTTACCGGAAGAAACGGATGCGCCTCGTCGTAAGTGCGCAGCGCGTGTGTCCACGTGTAACCGAGGTAGAGCTCGATGTCTTCGCCGGTAAGACGAACGTAGCTGTCGGAGCCGTAGGTGCGCAGTGGTGAAGCGGCGTTGAAGAGCTGCAGCGTATCGCCTGCACCGGCCTGCGCAACGAGCGGATGATCGACCTGCGTGAAGAACACCGACTGGCTCATGTACAGCGAATAGTCGTCGCCGATGCGCCGGCGCCAGTACACGTCGACGGTTCCGCCCGTTGAAGTTTCCGCCTGCAATCCGTTCTGCTGCGGAAAGAGATAACGCGGCAACGCATGCTCATCCGGCGCAAGCGAAGTGTACGTCGGCATTTTGTAGCCCATGCCCGGCGCGAATCGCATTCCCGCGAGCTCGTTCCATTTCCAGAGCAGCGCCACACGCGGCAGCACGAATTGCGAAGTGTTCGTGTCGTTGATGTAGATGTCGGTGCGCACGCCGGTTTCGAGAATGATTTTCGGCGTGAAGCGGAACGTGGCCTGCAGGAAAATGCCCGGCACCGATTGCGGCTCGCGCAGCACGGGTTGATGAACAGGAGGATGCTGGCGGAAATACGAACCGGTGAAATTCATTCCGAAGATCAGGTCTTCGCGACGACGGTTGACGATGCCGGTGACTTCGAGATACTGGATGGATTGCGTGCCGTTGAATTTTCCGCTTTCCGTTTCCATCATTCGTTTGAAGAACGTCGAGCTGCCTTTTATTTCGAGATGCAGGCTGTCGGAAAATGCGTAGCGGTAAATCAGCTCGCCGGTAGCGCGTCGCGTGCGATCGGTTTCGAAGAAACGACCCGAAGTATCATCCTTGTGTTCGAGCACCAGCAGGTCGCCGCCCTGCCGCACTTCCGACGCGCCTTCGATGCCGAGGATGAGCTTGCTTTTCGTTCCCGGCGTGCAGAAATAACGATAATGCAATCGTCCCTGCAACGCTGTGGGCACATCGGAAAAACTGTCGTTGTTGACATCCTGCGGAACAGCCAGCGTTTGCGACAACGTCAGCGTGTAACCGTTTTGTTTTTTCATCGGCGCCGCGCTCCAGAAATTCAGATTCTCTTCGCCGAGCGAGGTGACGTTCGCGGTGACACTGTGCGTGGCGCTGTCGCCGGGTTCGCGCGAAACGAAATTCACCAGCCCGCCGATTGCACCCGCGCCGTATAATGTCGATGCCGGTCCTTTGATCAGCTCGATCTGCTTCAGGTCCTGCGGCGGCAACTGGAGAATGCTGAATCCCGATGCGAAACCGTCGTACACCGGCAGGCCATCGCGCAACAGTTGCGTGTAACGTCCGTCAAGTCCCTGGATGCGCACGGTCGATTGTCCGGAAACCGCCGACGTATTTTGAATCTGGATGCTCGAGAGATCACCGAGCAGGCTGGAAACGTTGCCGGGCTTGATGCCGTTCTCTTCGTTCATCTCTTCGGTGCCGAGCACTTCGGTTTTGGTCGGCGTATCATCGATGCGCGAATTGGTGCGCGTCGAAGTCACCACGACGGTTTCCTGTTCCGGCGAAAGCGAAAACATACGCACGGTAATTTCCGTTTGCGCGGAAGGATGAACGGTTTTCGCACGATAGCCGGTGAGATGAAAAACGATCACCGTCGAAGTGTCCGCCTGCAAGGATAATTTTCCATTGACGTCGGTCGCGCCGATTCCTTTCCCGTTGATGGTCGCCACGACGCCGGGAAGTGTTTCTCCCGAGAGGCTGTCGACGCAGGTGAAAACGATCGTTCGTTGTGCAAACGAAGGCAATGCAGCCAGGAAAAAAACAAAGAGGAAAAGCAGCGGGATCCGTTTCATAAAACGCCTGCGGAAGATTGAATTCACCGCAAGATACAGCGTGATTCTGTAGATTTTTGGGAGCAGTGACTTACTTTTAAGTTGGAAAGGCAACTGAATAACGGAATGGCCGTCTTTTCAATAACCCATAAAACCAATTGTATGCGCCCGTTGCGATTTCTTCTGCTGCTGTTCCTGGTGATTGCCGGAAAAACGCTTTCCGCACAGGATACGATTTATAGAGTCAACCGCGAAATGATCCTCGCGAAAGTCACGGAGGTCGGTCAGTACGATGTCCGTTACAAACGCGCGAGCAACCTGGAAGGACCTGCTTATACGATTCGCAAGACAGAAGTCTGGAAAATCGTTTACGCCAATGGTCAGACGGATTATTTCAATGCGCCGCATAATGTTCGTGGTGCTTACGATCCGGAACATACGCCGCGTCCTGCGATGATCGGCATTAATTCTTTCGATCTTTTGTTCGGCGTGGTGACGCTGGAAGGCGAATACAACGTCTCGAATGAACTGGCGTTGCGTGTTCCGTTATCGTTCGGCGTGTCGGCGCTGGCGGGTGCCGATCCTTCGACGGATTATTTTTATTACTACAGCCGCGACAAAATTTTCTCCACCGGCCTGAAAGCGTTGTTTTTTCCTGCCGGGCAAAATCACATCGCGAATTATTATCTCGGTGTGGCCGGCGAATACGGCGTGGTGCGCAATCTTTCTTATTCCTACGGTTATCCTTATCCGCAGCCTTCGCCCGTCATCAGCCGTCATTGGTACATCGGCACCGGGATCGTCAATGGCGTACAGCTGCAGGCTTCCGAACATATCTTCATTAATCTCGACGTCGTGTTCGGCATGAACGTTTCCGATTACATCAACAGCACCTATCGGCCGATGGGACGTCTCGGCATCACGATGGGTTATCGCTTCGGAAAAGTTCCTCCGGCGCCTGCCGCTCCCGGGAAGAAGTAATCAGATCCCGTTGATCGTGCGCACGACGAGCTGTTGCTTCAGCTGTTCGGCGGTGAGATCGCTTTTGATCCTTACCACGCGTTCTTCATTCGGCAGCAGGTCGAAACCGTTGTCGCTGAAAATCGCATTCGGATCGTTGATGCTGAGGTAAACGCTTTTCGCGAGCTGGACCGTGCGCAGGGTGATGGTGCGATAACCGTCGGCCTCTTTCCCGGGAGAAACGTCGAAGATGAGGCCCGGATCTTTTGCAAGCGCGAGGTCTTTTACCGGAACGAAATAATGATTCGCTGCAATCGTTTTCCCGCCGTCGTAATTGAACGCGACGTGCAGCATTCCTTTTTGCGGTGCAAGCGTATCGAGCAGCATTTTTTTGCTGAACGCAACCGCCACCCGCGAAGAACCTGCCCGCACAAACGAAGGCGATACGCTCGTGCGAACGATGTTGCCGTCGAGCCCCATCCATTGGAAGCCGAGCAATCCGTCGTGCTCCAGCGTGTCGTCGTTGACGAGGTAGATCAGCACGGAATCGTTGCGCTCGGTGATGGAGAGAATAACAGGCGCGTACAAATCTTTCAGCGCGTATTGCAGCAGCTTCGGTCTTCCGTAATAATCATTCGACGACCACGACGTGACGGGCCAGCAATCGTTGTATTGCCAGAAGAGCGAGCCCATGCAATACGGCCGTGCACGACGGTGGGCTTCGATGGCGCGTGAAATGCCGTCGCGTTGCGCCACCTGCGAGAGGTACACGTAATCGCCAAAATTTTTTGTCGCAGGATAATCGCGCTGCAGGTACGTGTCGATTGTTTCGAAACCTTTCGGATGTTTCTGGTGAACGCGCAACGAAGGATCCGAGAGCGATTGACATCCCGGTGCGAACTGCGCGATCGTGCGCTCGTCGGGCATTCCCTGGAAACCGAATTCGCTGACGAAACGGCCGACGTGTGAATCATAGGAGCTGAACGGTTCCATGCCCCACCAAACGCCCCAGTAATGCACGTCGCCGCCGGTGAACGCTTCATTATGTCCCCAACCGGTTTCGGGTGAAGAAGGCCAGTAGATCGCATTGCGGTCGAGCGTGTGCAGCAGGTTCTGCAGTCGTTCGTAGAAAAAGCTGTGATAGGAACTGAACAGCTGCACCGAATCTTTCGCGGCGATCTGCATTTCTTTTTGCCAGCCCCAGTTCATCCAGCCTTCCGTGATCTCGTTGTTGCCGCTCCACACGACCACCGATCCGTGCTGCTGCAAGCGCTGGAATTGCCAGTTGCATTCACGCTCCATCATGCCGGTGAACTGCAATCCCGAAGGATAGATGCCGCCCGCGAACATAAAATCCTGCCACACCATGATGCCGAGCGAATCGCACATGTCGTAGAAGCGATCGTCTTCGTAAGCGCCGCCGCCCCACACGCGCAGCATGTTCATGTTCGATTGCTGCACCGTTTTCAGCAGCGAATAATACTTTTCCGTCGTCACGCGCGGCAGAAAATTATCGCAGGGAATCCAGTTCGCGCCTTTGCAGAAAACGGGTTTGTCGTTGAGATAAAACGTATGCGCAAAACCGGCTGCATCGGGATGACGATCGAGAATGATCTTGCGGATGGCGTACCGCACTTTGCGCACGATCTTCTGTCGCCCGAGGGAAAGCGTAACGGTGAATTCGTACTGCTCCGGTTTTCCCATGCCGTTGCACCACCACAGGCGCGGATGCGGAACGCTGAACGCAAATCCGAAACCGAGCGCTTTCAGCGAAGCGGTCGACGTGTTCAGGTACGTGGCGCCGCTGTTGTCGCTGACGGTAATGTGCAGCGGCTGTTTCTGCTGCGCGAGACTTTCCTTGAACAGGAAATCAAGCTCGAGCATGGCGGTGTCGTTCTGGATCGCTTCGGTGCGAATGGACAGATCGTCGAGCGCAAAACCGGTCCAGCCTTCGAGCCGCACGTTTTTCCAAACGCCACAAGTCACGAGCCGCGGGCCCCAATCCCATCCGAACTGGTATTGTGCTTTGCGGATGAACACGCGATCGCCGCCGGGAAGGTTTTTGAAATCTTCTTTCGCTTTATTTTTTTCAATGAGCTCGCCGGCGGGATGAAAGACGATGCGCAAAACATTTTTCTTTTTCCGCAGGAACTTCGTTACATCGCAGGTGTACGGAATAAACATGTCTTCCGCCGTGAACAGCAGCGAATCATTGAGGTAAACGTCGGCGTAGGTGTCGAGCCCTTCGAAATACAGCGCTTTCTTTTTCTGCTTCCAGAGTTTTTTGTCGCAATCGAAAACCGTTTTGTATTCCCAGGTCTTCGATTCCACCCACTGCACTTTTTCTTCGTTCATGCCAATGTAAGGATCGGGAATTTTGCCGTTCGCCATCAGGTCGGTGTGCACGGTTCCGGGAACGGTGGCAGGCAGCCATTCATTCTTGCCGCTCTCGGAAAATTGCCAGTTGCTGCTGAGGCTTTGGGTGAACGATTGCGAAAAAAGAGCAGAGGGAAGTAAAAGGAATAGAACCACGCAGACACGGAGGCACAGAGAAATGCAAACTCCGTGTCCCTGTGTCTCCGTGGTTAAGCTTTTGTTTTTCTTCATAAAAGTTTTTCTTTCAATTGAGCGATCAGCTCCGGGTGCGGCAAAACGTTTTCTCCGAAGCCGAAGCTGTCGCCGGAAGGAACGATGCGTTTGGCGGAAGCATGAAATTCGTGACAGCCGGTTTGCGCTGCGATTTCCACGATGTTGGCAGGAGTAACGCCGGCGCCTGCTAGAATAGTAATGCGCCCGTTCGCTTTTCGCTGCAACTCTTTTAGCAGTGATGCGCCTTCCTGTGCGGAGGATTTTTGTCCCGAGGTGAGCACGCGTTTTACGCCGCAGCGGATGAGCGTTTCCAATGCCGCGAACGGATCGTAGCAAAGATCGAACGCGCGGTGAAAGGTGACGGGCAGGGGAGCAGCGAGCTGCACGAATTCTGCCAGCACTTTTTCATTCACGGAAAAATCGTCGTTCAGAATGCCGAGCACGATGCCGTCAGCGCCGAGCGTTTTGAATTCCGAAATGTCGTGGCGCATCACTTCGATCTCCGTGCAGCGATAGAAAAAATCGCCGGCACGCGGGCGCACCATCACGAACACGGGAACATCGCCGTTCGCTTTCGCCATTTTCACTGCGCCGGAAGAAGGCGTCAATCCGCCCTCGGCATAACCGCTGCACAATTCGATGCGATCAGCTCCCGCTTCTGCTGCGATGATTGCGCCTTCGGGACTGAACACGGCAATTTCGAGCAGCTTCTTCATTTGACATCGATTTCGGAGACGAACAGCCATGCCGGGTTTCCTTCGCCGGGATTTCCGGCAGGAATTTTTCCGTACGGGTAAACGATGAGATGCACATATCGCGCGCGAACAGGATTGTAACTGCGATTGGCTGTACTTTCAGGCGCGAACGAACATTTGCCCGCCTCCCAATACGTAAAGCGATAACGGGCAGGCGCAAGTTTGTTGCTGAAATTGTTCGTCGGTGCGAACGACTGAAAATTCTTGCCGTCTTCCGAAGTTTCGATGCTGTAACTGTTGTACGCATAAATCCAGCTTGCCGAATCGGTCAGCACGTGGAACGTCACGCATGATACCAGCGTGTCGCTGCCGAGATCGATCATCGCATCGAGCGTATCGCCCGACCAGCCGAGCCAGTCGGAACCTTTCCACGGAAGTTTCTCTTCGCCGTTCTGGCCGTTGACGAGCGTGAGCGGCCCGCCGGAATTGTATGCCGGGTGAGGCGGTTTACGAAGAGGAATCGGCTTTCCGG
>CAMLEF010000148.1 GCA_946478675.1 uncultured Flavobacteriales bacterium
CCCCAACCAACAGGACCGGAACCTGTCATTCTATCCAATTGAACTACGGAGCCATTCTCACCCGAAGGCGATGTGGGCGCAAAGATACGACGCAGCCGTCGAAAAACCCTCCTGCGCGCACAATAAACGCGGCATTCCGGAGTTATTATCCCGCACCAAATGCGTAATATTGTTCTAATGCGAACCGGCAAACGCACATTCATCGCGGCCGCTATTTCCGGCCTTTTTTTCCTTCTTTCCGGCAACGTTTCCGCTCAAAACCTGCCGATCGGCGGCTGGCGGATGCACCTGCCGTATCAATCCTGCAAATACGTCACCGGGTCTTCCACCACGATCTGGTCGGCTACCGATAAAGGACTGTTCAGCCTGAACAAAGCGGATTATTCCGTTTCCCGCATCACCAAGATCGAAGGGCTCAGCGACCTTTCCATCGGCGCGATCGGCTACAACGCGTACAACAATACGCTGCTCGTCGGTTACGCCAACGGCAACATCGACCTCGTGCGCGGCAACCAGGTCACGAACCTGCCCGACATCAAACGCGCGCAGATCATCGGGAATAAAGCAGTCAATAGTTTCTATTTCGTCGGGAAGCTGGCATACGTCGCGACGGGTTTTGGGATCGTCGTCATCGATACGGATCGCGATGAAGTGAAAGACACGTATTTCATCGGAAACAACGGCGGCAATCTCGAAGTGTTCGATATCGTTTCCGACGGCACCACCATTTTTGCAGGAACGGAAACAGGAGTGTACTACGCACCGATCAACGATCCTTTCCTCTCCAACTTCACCACGTGGCAGACGTTCAACAACCTGCCGCCGGGCGCCCTGCCGCCGTACATGAACGTGGATATTTTCAACGGCAAGCTGATGGTAGGATCGGAGCCGGGATGGCCCACGCCGAGCAGCAACGACGGTGTGATTTACGCCTACGATTTTTCAACGTCGACCTGGTCCACCGTTTTTACCGGCTTCGTGCTTTGGGACATGCAGGTGCGCAACAACATGCTCTACATCGCCGATACGTATGGCATCTATTACTTCGACACGGCGATGAACCAGCATCTCGCGCAGGGCATCGACGGCGCACACCCGATCTTCCCGCGTGAAGTGTACGTCGACGCCGACGGTACGAAATGGGAAGCGGACAATGCTTACGGCCTCGTACGAGTGCTCGATGATACGCACGGCCAATCCTTCTACCCCAACGGCCCGATCTCCACGAGCGCTTATGCGATGGACATGCGCAACCAGCAACTGCTCGTCGTTACCGGCGGTCATGACGATGCGTGGAATAACGTCTTCAACAAAGAAGGTTATTCCAACCTGAAAGACAACAACTGGACGACGCACAAGAGCAACGAGTCCATTGCGCTCGACAGCATGTACGACTTTATCAGCTGCGCGATCGATCCGGACAACGCGAATCACTATTTCCTCGGCTCGTGGGGGCGTTCGCTGCTCGAGATGAAAGACGGCGCCGTCGAGCACGTGTGGAATACTTCGAACAGCACGCTGCAGATGAATGCCGCATCGCCCGGCTGGATCGGCATCGGCGGTATGGCGTACGATGACAAGAACAATCTCTGGCTGACGAATTCGCACGTGATGACCGCGCTGAACGTTTATAAAACAGACGGCACCTGGCAGGCGTTCGATTTCACCGGTTACATCCCGATCGGTATGACGGTGAGCGAGCTCATGATCACCGAGTCGGGACAGAAATGGATGATCCTCCCGCGCGGCAGCGGCATGCTTGTGTTCGACGACAACGGCACGCTGAACAATACGGCCGATGATAAGAAACGCCGTCTCGGATTTACGGCAGGCAATGGCGGTCTTCCCGGCACCGACGTGTATTGCATGGCCGAGGACCAGGACAACGAGATCTGGGTCGGCACCGACAAAGGCATCGCGGTGTTCTATTGCGCCGAAAATATTTTCACCTCGTCCGGCTGCGACGCACAGCAGATCCTGATCAACCAGGACGGCCACGTGCAGATCCTGCTCGAAACGCAATCCGTCACCTGCATTGCCGTCGATGGCGCCAACCGCAAATGGATCGGTACCGAAGGAGGCGGCGTGTTCCTCATGTCGGCCGACGGCAGCACGCAGCTCGCGCACTTCGACGCATCGAACAGCCCGCTGCTTTCCGATAACATCACGAGCCTTGCGATCAACAAGATCACCGGCGAAGTATTTTTCGGCACCGATAAAGGCATCGTCTCTTATCGCGGCGAAGCGATCGAAGGCCTCGAAACGATGGGCGACGTTTACGCGTTCCCGAATCCCGTGAAGCCCGATTACCACGGACCGATCGCGATCACCGGTCTCGTGAAAGACGCTGACGTGAAGATCACCGACATGCGCGGCAATGTGGTTTTCAAAACCGTTGCGCTCGGCGGACAAGCGATCTGGGACGGCAACAACTTCAAAGGCGAGCGCGCTGCTTCCGGCGTATACCTGGTTTTCATCACGAATGAAGACGGCACGGAGAAAGCCATCACCAAGATTCTATTGATGAATTAAGTCAGGAGTTTCGAGTTCGGAGTTCGGAGCGTTCCTGCTTATCACTCCGAACTCAACGCTCCGGACTCCGAACTTTTTTCTCGTGCTGCATTCTACCAAAGGCATCATCTTCCACACGCTTCCGTATTCCGACAATCGCGTCATCGCAAAAATCTACACGGAAGAATTCGGATTGCGGTCGTACATCGTGACGGTTTCGCGCAGCAAGAAAGGGAAGATCAAAAACAGCCTGCTACAGCCGCTCACGCAGGTGGAGGTCGTCGCTGATTATCGCGGGAATAAAACGCTGCACAGCATCCGCGAAATTTCCGTGCGTGTTCCGTACCAGCATCTGCACGAAGACATCATCAAGACGAGCCTGGCGTTATTCGTCGCGGAAGTGCTGTACAAATCCGTTCGCGAAGAAGAGAGCAACCCGCAGCTGTTTTCGTTCCTCAGCCATTCGCTGCTCATCCTCGACCTGCAGCAGGAAGGCGTTGCGAATTTTCATCTCGTGTTCCTGCTCCAGCTGACGAAATACCTCGGCTTCTTCCCGCAGGAAAACAACGCCGGCCCCAACAGCGTCTTCGATCTGCGTGACGGCGTGTTCCGTCCCACGTTCAAAGATCATCCGCTGTTCATGGATGCGCCGGAATCGCGCGTGCTCGAGCACCTGCTGCCGCTGAACTTTGAGAACATGCACACGCTCCCGCTCTCCGGCGAAGCGCGACGTGTGGTCGTGAAACACCTGCTCCGCTATTTCGAATTGCATCTCGACACGGTGCACGATATCAAATCGCATCACGTGCTGGAAGCGGTGTTGAGTTGAAGATTCATCCCACGCTTGTTCGAGCGGAGTCGAGAACCTTTCACATTCTAATGCGACAGGTTCTCGACTCCGCTCCTTTAGACTTGCAGTATAAAATCAGGAACTTTATTAAAGCTAAACAGACAGAGGGACCTAAGACTCCGCACAGGCTCGTGACCTACCGTTCGAATCAGTCCTCTGTCTGTTTTCTTCAAGCAAGACTCAAATAGAATTTTGGGTTTTAACACCCGCCATTAAGGACTAGAGACGCTCGAAGATTAGCTATTAACTAACAATCAAAGCTATGAAAAAGCAAGTTTTTTGGGGCATCGACATTAGTAAAAATCATTTGGATGTGTGCCTTGTACAAGACGGTCAGAAGCTGGTGGAGTTCAGAGTAGAGAACTCTCCCTCTAAGATCAGAATGGCGTTCTCACATCATCTTTCAGCACAAGGAACCAGCTGGCAGGATGCTGTCTTTTGCATGGAGCACACTGGCGTCTACGGCAACCATTTGCAATTTTACCTGAGCAGCAATACGCAACTCTTGTATGTGGTTTCACCGTTGCATCTAAAACGTAGTCTTGGCTTAACGCGCGAAAAAAACGATCGTGTTGACGCGTTTCGCATTGCCCGCTTTATTGCCCGGCATCACCAGGATCTTTTACCCTATTGCTCTGCGGGCCACACGCTTCAACAACTTCGCTTGCTTGCAGCGGAACGTCAGCGCCTGCTATCGATTAAAATGCAGTTGACTGTACCAGCAAAAGAGCTGGAGATTTTTACCGACAAGAAACTGGTTCGGGCATCAAAAACGATAACAGCACCAGTACAGCTTGCGCTGAAAAAAGCAATTGCACAGATCGACCAGGCAATCCGTCAGTGTATCGCAGCAAATCCAAATATCCAGGTGCAATATCAACGAATCTGTTCTGTGCCCGGTGTTGGGCCTGTATTAGCGACTCAGTTCTTGCTGGTAACTAATGGCGGCACGCGACTTTGCGATGCCCGAAAATTAGCTTGCTATGCGGGCGTTGCTCCCTTCGAGCACAGTTCCGGCTCTTCCATCAGAGGGCGAACCAGGGTATCGACACTGGCCAATAAAAGACTCAAAGCTTTATTACACCTGGCCGCCCTTAGCGCGATTCGTTTTGCAGGAGAGATGAAAGAGTATTACCAACGAAAAAAGCAGCAGGGGAAGCATGCCATGTCGATCCTAAACGCGATACGGAACAAAATAGTACGACGGGTCTGCGCGGTAATGAACGAAAACAGAAGCTATGACGAGAATTTGCTTTTGTCATAGAATTCGAACAAGCAGAGAAGCAATAAGCGATTGTTCGGCTAAAAGCAATTATTCTCCCGTACGCAGATTTTCAATCGTTAATTTTCAATCAGCGAATGCGTTCCGTTTCATTCTTGTACTTCACATGCACGACATACCGGAAGCCGATCGTGCAATGCTGCTCGTTGGGATCGATGTAGCGCTTCGGAGCAATGCCCTGCTCGTTGCGCTCGATGTTCAATCGACTGCCGAAACGTTCGTCGTACCAGTTGGCGCCGCGCACTAATTTTCCGTTGCGCGCATTGCCTTTGTCGTAGAGCACTTCGATCTGCTTCGCCAGCTGTACGCTTTCGCGGCTTTCTTCCGGCATTGCGTCGAGCACGGCAAGATGTTTCGTGAAGAACGGCAGCCAGTTTTCGCTGTACGATTCGATCATCCATTCGGAAACGTTGCCGTCCATCCAGGAGATGCCGAGGTTGTCGATGTGCTTCGGCGTATTCGGCTGGTACTGGTTGCTCGACAAGTGCGTGAGATCCGCGGGGCCCGTGTGGAAATAGCCGTCTTCAACGTAATTGCCGCGCGTATTTTGTCCGTGCGTCAGCATATCTTTCAGGTAATTCGGCCGCTGGTATGGATCGTCATGAAGCGGAAAATAGAAAGCGGTGTTCGTGATCCAGTCGTTCGTGAAAACGTTCTGCGGCGCAAATCCCGGTTGCGGACGATCCGGCTCAGCAGTAGAAGCGAGCTCCCATTCGATATCGGACGGAAGCGAGTACGTGATCTCGTACGGCACGTTCGCAGCATCGAGCTGCTGTTGGTGAAAATGCGTTTTCCAGTCGAGGAACGCCATGGCCTGGAACCAGCTTACGCCGACAACGGGATAATTATCATACGCCGGGTGCCAGCGGTACATGTTCGCCATCGGCTCGTTATAGGAGAATGTAAAATCGGTCGTCCACGTCAGCGTATCCGGCATGACGTACAGCGATTTTTTGCCGAGCCGCTTCACCGCTTCATTGTTCGGATCGAAGAAAATGTAATTGAACACTTCGTGATAATCTTCCGTTCGCGCGATGGTGTATTGCAGGTCGTACATTTTTCCCGGGACGACGACGCTTCCGGGTTTTGCGTTCGAGCCCGGCGGAATCGTATCGATTGTCGCGCTGAAGATCGGTTTGTTCCCGTAACCGTTTGCAGCACGTACCCATTGGAGAAATTCGCGGTACTCGGCATTCGTCACTTCGTATTTCCGGAAGTAGAACGGTTCCAGCGCGAGACGAATTCCATTCTCCGGAAATTTTTTCACGGAAAGAAATGGGTTCGCTGCACCATTGGGCGTTTTGCTGTAGCTGATTGAAACGTCGCTGCTATCGCAATATTCCAACACCGACCACGGCAGCTGCCAACGCATTTCGGATTCGGACGGGCGCTTGGTAACACCGGCCCTTTCCAGCTGGTTGTATTGCGCATATTCTCCCGGGTTGAAATACTGCATATCGCTGAAGCCGCTCTTGAACGGTTCGCCCGAATAATAAACTGCATTCACGACAGGCTGCTGCGGCTTGTACATGCCGGAAAGAAAATGCGCCGTGTCGACGTTGAAAACACCGTTGAGCGGTTTGAAATTTTCAGGTGTGGCTTTCGTCGTGAGCACAGGGCCGGGTACATCCGCGACGTACGTATCGCTGCCGGCATACCAGTTTTCATTCATGCGAATGCCGTCGTGCGTGATGGTGAAATCTTTTTCGTGCGACACTTTCGTCGTGGGAACAGAATCTGCTGCTGTAATCGAATCGTCAGCAACAATAGTTTCGTTTTGCAATACAGGTAATGTTTCAGCCGTTGTTTCCTTCGATGTATCAGTGATCACCGGCGTAACAGACGGCGAAGAAGGCTGCGGCTGCGTCGTCGCAGTAACGATTGCTTCCGGGATAACGGCAGAACGGTTGAACATAAAAATTCCACCGGTCACGATCACCAGCAACAGCGCGCCGAGCCACCACCAGCCGCGCGTGCGGCGGGAAGAGTTGGGCAGCAAAGCTTCTCCGAGCTGCTGCAGCAATGCGGTTTCTTTTGCAGGGGCAGGAGTAACGGCGGCCGGTTGGCCGAAAACAAAAGCTGCATTCATGTCGATGAGTTTTTCGGTGAACAGATCGTGCGATTCGTCTTCCAGCATGAACTGCCGGAGGAGCTCTTCCATGCCGCGATCGGCGTTGTGCAGTTCAGGCTTTTTCATGCGTATTGTTTTGTGCGGCCAATGCTTCGCTGATGCGTTTGCTCAACGTGGCTTTTAACCGCTGGTAATAAACTTTCAATTGCTCCGCCGGCTTGTGAACGTAAGCCGCGATTTCGCTGTAGGGCATTTCCTGGCTGCGCAACAGCAGCAACGTGCGTTCCCATTCTTCCAGCTTTTCCAGCTCCGCTTTCAGCAATTGCATATTGGCGGCCGGCAACTTTTCTTCTTCGACAGGAACGGTAACTGTCGCAGCTTCCGATTCATCTTCGAACTTCAGCAGCTCGAGATGCTCGCCTTCGCGCTTCTTCTTCTTGTAAAGGTTCCGCAGGTAATTCAGGAAAATCCGGAAGATGAACGAGCCGTATTTTTCTTCCGAAGCAAACTGATAAGAAGGCGTCGCTTCGAACACTTTGTACAGCGTTTTGTACACGGTGTCCCAGGCCTCGTCTTCCGTCAGCTTCCAGGAATGCATGGCGTAACCGTACAGCCGCTTGCCGTAACGTTCATACAGCAGCGCCAGGCCTTCTTTCGTGCCTGCAGCAACGATCGTATATGTAGCTGTATCCGCCAAAGGAATCGGCTTCGGTGAACCCTTTTACAAGGATAACAACCGGCGGTAACAAGTTCGGCATTCGGACATTCGTTCATTCGGAAATTCGGGAAATAGCCGTTAGCCGAATGACCGAATTTCCGAATGACCGGAATTCACAGGTTTTGCCGAAAGCAGCCTTTAACACTTACTGCCTTTGAAAAGTATACGCCATCATATCCACATTCTCCGAAACGGAAATGGTGATCGATTGCACTTTTCCGTCTTTGATGACGAACGGCGCGGGTTGTATTCCCCAGAGCGGAGAATTGAACGAACAGAGAAATTGATTGTCGCCCATGTATTCGAGCTTGCCGAACATCGTGGGATGATGTTCGAACGTGGCGCCGATCTTTCCGTCCTGTACCGTGACCATCATCTTTCCGTAAACAGGGTTCGTGTAAACGCCGGCAAAAGCTTTCGCAGCGACCGGAAGTACTTCATGCTTCGCGAGCTTTTCTTTCCAGCTGCTGACGTCTTTCGCGGCCGCGGCTTCTCCTTTTAGATAATTCGTGTGATACAGTGCGCTGTAATTGCGGTATGGCTGTCCGAGGTAAGCATCGAGCAATTGGTAACGGAGCGCATTGTACAGGCTGTTGTTGTCGCTGTTCGTGAAGATGGCGAAACCGAGATTCAATTCCGGAACAAAACACGTGGTCGTGAGGAAGCCGCTGGTGCCGCCGTTGTGCCAGATGACTTTTTTGCCGTAGAAATCCGCCGTGTACCAGCCGAGGCCGTACACCTGGTAATGCATGCCGGGAAACAGCGACGGCGTTCCGGGAATGATCATCTGCGGCTTGCGCGTTTCCTGCAGCGCGGCGAACGGCACGACTTCTTTGCCGTTGAATTTTCCGCTGTCGAGCTGCATCAGCAGCCAATGCGAAAAATCTTTCACGCAGGAATTGATCGAGCCCGCCGGACCGAGATTGTCGATGTTGTCGTACGCGGTGACCTGCTCTTTATTCTCCCAGTACGTGTGGCCTTTCGAGGCGTTGTTGTCGGCTTTCAGCGCAGCATACGTCGTTGAAGTGCGCGTCATCTGCAGCGGCGTGAAAATGTTTTGCTGCAGGAAATCATCCCACGAAATTCCCGTCACTTTCGGAATGATCTCGCCGGCCGTGAGGAATCCTGCGTTGCAATAACCGAACTGTGCGCGGAAGCCGTAAACAGGTTTTTCTTTCGCCATCAAACCGATGATCTCGCCGCGCGTGTGGTTCGATCCCCAGTTCGCGAAGTCGCCCTGGAACGTCTGCAGCCCGAGCCGATGGCAGAGCAGATCGCGGACCGTGACCTGCTTCGTGGCGAGCGGATCGTACAGCTTAAAATCCTGCAGCCATTTCGTCACCGTATCGTCGAGCGATAATTTTTTCTGCGTGGCCAGCATCGACACCGCCGTTGCCGTAAAGGCTTTCGTGCACGACGCAACCTGGAACAGCGTTTCGTCGTTCACCTTTTTGTCTTTCCCGATTTCCTGCACGCCATAACCTTTCGACACGATCACTTTCCCGTCTTTCACGACGGTGATCGCCAGTCCCGGCAAATTCCAGTTGTTCATCTCGCGGTTGATGTACGTATCGAGCGAGTCGGTGACGAACGCCGGTGGCGCGGAAGTTGTTTTATCGTCGGAGAAAGCCAGCAAGCCGAAGATGCCGGCGATCGAAAGCAGCAGGAACTTTTTCATGGGAAATTGTTCAATGTTCAGGGTTCAATGTTCAAGGTTATGGAATACAAGGCTTATACCAACCTTGAACCTTGAGCACGGAACAATTACAAGTACAGATCGATCAATTCGCGTACGCAGCCTTTACCGCCGCCTTTCGTGAGCACGACGTGCACCATTTCTTTCACCGCGTCGGTCGCATCCGCAGGACAAGCCGAGAAGCCGGCCACGCGGATAATGTCTTCGTCGTTGATATCGTCGCCGATGAAGCAGACATTTTCAAACGAGATGTTCAGCTTCGCGCACCACTTCGCGAGCGTTTCTTTTTTCGGCGCCTGCGACACTTCCACGTGATCGATGTGCAAACGCTCCGCGCGTCGCTGGATCAGTCCCGTGCTGTAACCGTGGCTGATGATGCCCGAATGAATGCCGCGCTGTTTCAGCTGGCGAACGCCGAGGCCGTCCTTCGCGTTGAACTTCTTCAATTCATCGCCGTTCTCCGTGTAATAAATGCCGGCATCCGTGAATACGCCGTCAATGTCGAAGATGACGAGCTTAATGTCTTTCGCGCGTTGTGCTTCGCGCAGCTCGAGATCCGTTTTCAGCAGGAGATCCGTCGTCACGGAGAATTGTTCGGCGATCAACGGCAGCAGATCCGGGTGCGGATGCGCGAGATCTTTTACGTTCAGCTGCACGGATAATTTCGCAGGATCGACACCGTGCTTGCGGAGCAGGAAGGAGAGGTTGGCGGCGTAGCGGCTCATGCGGGGGAAAAGGTTGGTTGGGTTGGTTAAGTTGGTTGGTTATTGGTGAATCAGGATTTGTTGCAGGCTGCGGGAGCGGTTTTTTGAACCACATAGATACATAGGGCACAATAGTTTTCTTCTATGTTTTCTATGTTTCTATGTGGTTTATTAATCATGTGGTTTCATACAGTAACGCACTAACCAACTTAACCAACCTTCCAACTCACCAACCTTTTATCAAATGATCTTCCTGCCGATCGCTTCCGCTACTTTCTTCAGTGAGCCGGTGAGCTGGCGGAACTCGTCGTGGTTGAGCTGCTGTGACGCGTCGCTCTTCGCCACTTTCGGGTTCGGGTGTACTTCGATGAGCAGTCCGTCGACGCCCATGGCCGTGCAGGCGCGTGCGAGGTCGGGAACGCCATATGCATAACCGATCGCGTGGCTCGGGTCGAGGATGACGGGCAG
>CAMLEF010000149.1 GCA_946478675.1 uncultured Flavobacteriales bacterium
GCATTCGGCGACGAAATACCTGAACGGCCACAGCGATGTTGTTGCCGGAGTAGTGGCTGCCTCGCACGAGCGCATTATGAAAATGATGGCGGAAGAATACATGACGATTGGTGCGATCATCGGTGCGCATGATGCTTGGCTGATGCTGCGCGGTCTGCGTACGCTCGAGTTGCGCGTGAACCGCTCGGCTTCTTCCGCACAGGGAATCGCGGAATGGCTGGAGCAGCATCCGAAGGTGGAAAAGATCAACTACCCGTTCCTGAAAAGTAACCGCGATTATGATCTCGCGAAAAAACAAATGAAGCAGGGAGGGGGATTGCTTTCCATCCAGCTGAAGACAGCCGACGTTGCCGGAGTTGAACGGTTCTGCGACAGCCTGAAATATTTTTTGCTGGCGACCTCGTGGGGCGGACACGAATCGTTGTGTTTCCCGATGTGCGCGCTGGCGGCTGCCGAAAGCTTCAAGTCGAAGACGAGCCTGCCGTGGAATCTCGTGCGACTTTACATCGGGCTGGAAGATCCGGCCGCGCTGAAAGCCGATCTCGAACAAGCGCTTGCAAAAATCTGATGCATGAGCCGCACGCCCATTATACTTTCGATGATCGGTCTGGGAACGGCGGCGCTGTTCGTTCTTGCGCTGCTGTCGGGCCTGAGCAGCGAGAACTTCGGAGCAACCATCGGCTTCTTTTTCCTGGTGCTGGCGACTCAAATCGTGGCGTTGATTTCGAATGTGATTATCCTGAGAAAGGGCACTGTTGGCTGGAAAGTTTTTTCCGGCATTTACAGTGTAGCGATCGCCGTGTTTCTCGGTGTCATCATTTATGCACTGTATGACCTGGCGCATACGACGTATAATTGAAGTGTAAATTATAACCACGGTTACAAAGCCATGTTCCGTCTGGCGAAACAAATTTCAGGTATCAGCTTTTTGCTTTTCATAGTATTCGTGGTGGCTGTGTTTACGCCGGTTGCCGTTTATGGTCCTTCCTGGCTCGCGTGGATCATTCTTCCCGCGCAGCCGTTGATGCTCGTGCTGAACATTTTTATCCTGCGAAAAGAAGAAGAGCTGGGCTGGAAAATGCTCGCAGGAGTTTACAGTCTTTGTATCCTGATCCTGCTCGTGTATTGCGCGCTTATTCTGACGTGAAGAAAGTCTGTGCGTATGCGTGATGATGATCCATTGCGCAAAATTTTCCGAACGATTTCGAACAGAAGGCAGCTAACCTCCTGCAGCAAGCGGCAGAATTCGCGAACAGCAGACGTTCATTGCAGATCATCTGTTTTCTTAAAGATAAATTCTGCTGCGCGATCGTTTTTTGCTTTTTCTCAGAGAAGAAATCTCAACAGAGAAGGATCGTCTGCGAAAACAGTAACGCGGCACAAAATTATCACGCAGAAATTGCCGGTGTTTCCTGTGAAACAAAAAAACGGCCATCGTGATGAACGATAGCCGTTTTTCGAAAAAAGAAAAAATCTAGTACGTAACCGCGCGGATCACCGATTCGCTCTTCGAACCTTTGAGGCGAATTGTGTAAACGCCTTTGCCGTACGAGCTGAGATCGATGTTGCGATCGTACGCGCCGCTGAATTGACCGAGCGATTCTGCGTATACGATTTGTCCCAGCGCGTTGGTGATTTCGATCGTGTACGTGTCTGCAGTCGTTACGTTGAAACGCAATTCGAAATGGCCGTCGCTGGGATTCGGCAGCAGCGTGAAGAAGGTTGTGTTCTGCGAAGCGGCAATGCCCGTCGGATCGGTGACGGCAGAAGACTGGCCAGAGCCGCAACCGGCTGCGTCGTATACTTCCACCGTGTAGTTGCCGGTTTGTGCGGCAGTGTACGATTGTGCGGTTGCGCCTGCGATCGGGTTGCCGTTGAGGAACCACTGGTAGCTCGCGCCGGTAACGCTCGAAGTCAACGTGCTTCCGTTCACGATGACCGATGGCGTAGACGGTGGTGTATCCACGGTTACGATAAACGTCGCGGTGTTGATGCATCCGTTTCCGTCAACGCCGGTGAGCGTGTAGGTGGTTGTCATCGCGGGATTGCCGGTGATGGGGCTGCCGGCCTGGTTACCGGGCATCCAGTTGTAGATCGTGGCGCCGTTGCCGGTGAGCGTAACAGGTGCGCCTTCGCAAACCATGTTGTTGCCGCTGATGGAAACATTCGGCAGCGGATTCACGACGACATTCACTGTGGAAGTATTCGTGCAGCCGTTTGCATCGGTTCCGGTGACCGTGTACGTCGTAGAAGCAGCAGGAGCATCGGAAATGTTTGCGCCTGTCAGGTTCACCGGTTGCCAGTTGTAGCCCGATGCGCCGCCGGCAGAAAGCGAAACGCTGTTGCCCGCACAGATGCCGGAATTCGAAGCGGAAGACGTTACCGCCGGCAGCGGGTTGACCGCAATGGAAATGACGGCGGTGTTGTTGCAGCCGTTCGCATCGGTTCCCGTAACGGTGTACGTCGTAAACGCGGCAGGCACATCCGTTACCGTAGCGCCGGAAAGATTGCCGGGCATCCACGAATACGAGTTGGCGCCGGAAGCCGTAAGCATCGCCGCGTCACCTTCGCAGACGGAAGCGTTGGCGGCAGTAACCGTCACATTCGGCAATGCATTTACCGTAACGCCGACGGTCGCGGTGTTCACGCAGCCATTCGCGTCTGTGCCGGTTACCGTGTACGTCGCGGAAGCTGCGGGCGTATCTGTTATGGAAGAACCGTTGAGATTACCCGGCATCCAGGAATAGTTCGTTGCGCCATTGCCGGAAAGCGTTACGCTGTTGCCGCTGCAAACGCTGCTGTTCGATGCAGATGCGGTTACGACAGGCAATGCGTTCACCGTGATGGTTTGCGTCGCCGTATTCGTGCAGCCGTTCGCGGAAGTTCCGGTAACAGTATACGTCGTTGTGCTTGCGGGAGAAACGGAGATCGTCGTTCCGGTCAATGCGCCGGGATTCCACGTGTAGCCCGTTGCGCCGCTTGCCGTGAGCGAAGTGTTGTTACCGGCGCAGATCGTTGCGTTGGAAGCAGTCATCGTTACAGTCGGCGAAGGATTCACGGTGATGGTGCGCGTGGCCGTGTTCGTGCAGCCGGAAGAGGTTCCGGTTACGGTGTACGTCGTCGTGGAAGACGGGCTCACGGAAACCGAAGTTCCGGAAAGCGCTCCCGGCATCCAGCTGTATGTCGATGCGCCTGATGCAGTGATGGTGGTGCTGTTGCCGGCGCAGATTGCTGTAGAAGTCGTAATCGTGGTTACGGTCGGCGTCGGATTGACGGTGATGGTGCGTGTTGCGGTGTTCGTGCAGCCGTTTGCGCCGGTTCCGGTTACCGTGTACGTTGTCGTTGTTGCCGGCGAAACGGTGACGGTTGTTCCGGTCAATGCGCCGGGGTTCCACGTGTAGCTCGTTGCGCCGGAAGCGGTGATCGTGGTGTTGTTGCCGGAGCAGATCGTTGTGGTGGCAGACGTCGCGGTCACCGTCGGAGCGGGATTCACCGTGATGGTGCGCGTGGCAGTATTGGTGCAGCCATTCGCAGATGTTCCGGTGACGGTGTACGTCGTCGTTCCTGCCGGCGAAACAGTAACGGTGGTTCCGCTGAGCGCGCCGGGATTCCAGGAATACGTCGATGCGCCGGAGGCGGTGATCGTGGTGCTGTTGCCTGCGCAGATGGTCGTTGTCGCAGATGTCGTCGTTACCGTCGGCGTGGGATTTACCGTGATGATGCGCGTCGAAGTTCCAGTGCAGCCGGAAGATGTTCCGGTCACCGTGTACGTCGTTGTCGTCGTCGGGGAAACCGTTACCGAAGATCCGGAGAGCGATCCCGGCATCCAGGTGTAGGTCGTTGCGCCGGAAGCAGTGATCGTTGCGCTATTGCCCGAGCAGATCGTGGTCGAAGGCGTGGTGGTGGTTACCGTCGGCGTCGGGTTTACGGTGATCGTGCGTGTTGCTGTGTTCGTGCAGCCGTTCGCAGACGTTCCGGTAACGGTGTACGTCGTTGTCGTGGCCGGTGAAACGGTGACGGTTGTTCCGGTCAATGCGCCGGGGTTCCACGTGTACGACGTTCCGCCGGAAGCGGTGAGCGTGGTGCTGTTGCCGGAGCAGATCGTAGTGGCGGCAGACGTCGCCGTGACGGTCGGGGAAGGATTCACCGTGATGATGCGCGTAGAAGTTCCCGAGCAACCCGAAGAGGTTCCCGTAACAGTGTAAGTCGTCGTAGTCGTGGGTGAAACGGTGACGGGACTTCCGGATAATGCGCCCGGCATCCAGGAATACGTTGTTGCGCCGTTCGCTGTGATCGTCGCGCTGTTGCCGGAGCAGATCGTGGTGGTGGAAGTCGTCGTGGTAACCGTCGGTGTCGGGTTGACGGTGATGGTGCGCGTCGCTGTGTTTGTACAACCATTCGCGCCGGTTCCGGTAACGGTGTACGTCGTCGTCGTTGTTGGTGAAACGGTGACGGAGGTTCCTGTCAATGCGCCGGGGTTCCACGTGTAGCTCGTCGCGCCGCTGCCGGTGAGTGTGGTGCTGTTGCCGGAGCAGATCGTTGTCGTTCCGGAAGTAGCGGTAACCGTCGGCGAAGGATTCACGGTGATGGTTCTTGTCGCAGTATTCGTGCAGCCGTTGGCGTTGGTTCCGGTAACGGTGTACGTCGTGGTAACGGTCGGCGTAACGGTAACGCTGGTGCCGGTGAGCGCGCCGGGGTTCCACGTGTAGCTTGTTCCTCCGGAGCCGGTCAGTGTCGTTGAGCTGCCTGCGCAGATCGTTGTTGAGGATGCGGTCGTGGTGATGGTCGGCAGCGCGTTGACGGTGATCGTGTGCGTGATGGTGTTGCTGCCGCTGCCATTGGTAGCGATGAGCGTGACGGTGCGTGTTCCTGCGGTGGCCCAGGTAACGCTGGGGTTTTGCAAGGTGGAGCTTCCGGGTGTGCCGCCGGGGAACGTCCAGCTCCAGCTGGTCGGCGAGTTGGTGGAATTGTCGGTGAAGTTGACCGTGGTACCAACACAAACCGACGAGGCGCTCATGGTGAATGCCGCTACGGGCGCTGCTGTCGGTGCCTGGCAACCGTTGGAGGTCGTGAGGCCATTGTACGGCGCAGTATTCAGCACGGCGAGCATGCGTGTTTTCTGGTTGGCGGTAAACAGGTTCAGGCAGTTGTCGTAGCTGTAATCCATGTAATTCTCGAACATGATGCCGGGGCTCGTGCCAGAGCAGGCGTCGGTG
The DNA here is from genome assembly GCA_946478675.1 of uncultured Flavobacteriales bacterium. Next base: position 5,217 of record CAMLEF010000149.1, read on the forward strand.
TGCGGGAAGGTGAAGCAGGTGGTGGTGGCGTCGGCCTGGTTCGGGGTGTCGGCGCAAAGGTCGCTGCCGGTGCAGGAGCCGCCGTCGTCGCCCCAGATGTGATAGAGGTTGAAGCAGTGCGAGAATTCGTGCGTAGTGGTGCGCCCGCGGTCGTACGGGTTGAGGATGGAGGTGAATGTGCCGTACGACGTGTAATTCGAGCCGAAAGCGGAATAGAGAATGACGACGCCCATGGTCTGGCTCACCGTTGAGGTCGGGAATTCGCCGTAGCCGAGCAGGCCGGAACCGAGGTTGCAGACCCAGATGTTGAGGTAGCGCGTCGGGTCCCAGGCGTCGAGGCCGCCACTGGAATAATGTTTCACGTTGTCGTTTGTGCCGAAAGAGGTGACGGTGGTGGAGCGGCGTTCGATGCCGGTAGTGGCGGCGCCGTTCGGGTCGCGTTGCGCGAGGCAGAACTGGATGGTGGTGTTAACGGCCTGCGACCAGTGCGTGTTCTGGTCGGCGTTGGTGCGGCCGAAATCTTCGTTCAATACCTGGATCTGCGAGAGAACCTGGTTGTCGGGAATGTTCTGCGCGGCGGTTTTGTACACCACGTGCACGACGACCGGAAGCGTGACCACCGACTGCACGGTTTGTGCGGGCTGGTTGTGAAGATAGGTTTGAATGGCCTGCTCGTAGTTGTTGCGATCGACGGCGTAGTTGGGATTGGTAGCGGCAAGCGCGTCGAGACGATCCTGGTTCATCTGCGCACGCTGTGCCGGCGTGGTGATGTCACAATCGAAACGGATCATGGATTTTCCGCTGACGTCGTAGTGTGCAACGGACTCGCTGGATTCCTGTGCGTAGAGGGTCGGCAGTTGCGCGAAGCCGTTCACAAAAATGCATGCGGAAGCAAGTGAAAGGAGGAGCCTTTTTTTCATGCGTTGATTGGTTGGTGTGCTGCAAAAACGAATTACAAGAAAAACGTACGGGGCGCGATCTGAGCTTAATAGGGCATCAGGGCAATCAAATTCCACACGGGAAGTTTTTCCCGAAGGGGCGTGGAAAACTTGTGCAGCAAAAACGAAGTTCCACAACACCGGCGGAATTCCCAAGTGTTGTTGGAATACAACCTCTCCTTCACCGAAGCTGCGGACGGTTCAACCTAGCCCCGGGCGCAACGGTAGCCCGCAGGGTGCAGCAGAACTCCGCTGGCGCTCCGTTCGCTGCACCCTCGTTCTACCGATCGATACCTGCACCCGAGGACTACAAGTGAAGCACGGGACCGGGCGGCAATGGGAAAACGTTTGCGGCAGCTTCAAAAAAGAAAAAGCCTCCCCGGAATCCGAAGAGGCTCTTTCTGCGAAGTTGTGTTTTAGTACGTCAGCGTTTTCAGCACCGTTTCGGTATGCGTGCTGCGCAGGCGGATGGTGTAGGGGCCGCGGCTGAAGGTGGAGAGATCGATCTCCTTGTTGTAATTGCCGGAGAAGCCTTTGAGCGATTCGCGGTACACGACCTGGCCGATGGCATCGTAGATATCGAGCACGTAGTCGTCCGTTTTCTCTACTTCGAAAGTGAGCAGGAAATGACCGTCGTTCGGGTTCGGGAAGAGGCTGACGCCGTTCACGCCGTTGCCTGCCGTCGCGATACCGGTCGGGTCGATAACGGGCGAAGACTGGCCGGAAACGCATCCGTTGCCGCTGTACACTTCCACCGTGTAGCTGCCGTTTTGCGTGGCGGTGTACGACTGGCTGGTGGCGCCGGTGATCGGAACGCCGTTCAGGTACCACTGGTAGGTCGAGCCGGTGACACTCGACGTCAGCGTCGTTCCGTTCACGATGACGTTCGGCGTGGCTGGTGTCGCGAAGACGGTGACTGCGAAAGTCGAAGTCGCGGTGCAGCCGTTGGCGTCGGTGCCGGTTACGGAATACGTCGTGGAAGCGGCGGGAGCGTCCGTGATGGAAACGGTCGTTTGTCCGCCGGGCTGCCAGGCGTAGCTCGTTGCGCCGTTGCCGGTGAGCGTTACGTTATCGCCGGGGCAGATGCCGTTGTTTCCGCTGATGCTGACGTTGGGCAGCGCATTAACAACAACCGTTACCGTATCAACATCGGAGCAGCCGTTCGCATCTACGCCGGTGACGGTGTAGGTGGTGGTGGCGGCCGGCGTATCGGTTGCGGGAGAACCGCTGAGCGATCCGGGCATCCAGGTGTAGGTTGTTGCGCCGTTACCTGTGAGCGTAACCGTATTGCCGCTGCAGACGCCGCTGTTCGAAGCTGCGGCTGTAACCGTCGGCAAAGCATTGACAGCAACTGCTACCGTAGCCGTGCCGGAACATCCGTTGGCATCCGTTCCGGTGACGGTGTACGTGGTTGCCGTTGCCGGAGAATCCGTTACCGAAGCGCCGGACTGGCTGATCGGTTGCCAGCTGTACGTTGTTGCGCCGTTACCGGAAAGCGTTACCGGGCTTCCTGCGCAAACCGACGGAGCAGAGCTTCCTGCGGTTACCGAGGGCAATGCGTTCACTGCAACGGCAACTGTTGCCGTAGAAGAACAGCCGTTGGCATCGGTGCCGGTCATCGTGTAGGTCGTGGAAGCAGCCGGCGTATCGCTGACGGAAGATCCGCTGAGCGAACCGGGCATCCAGGAATAGTTCGTGGCGCCATTGCCGGTGAGCGTAACGCTGTTGCCTGCGCATACGGAAGACCCGGAAGCGGTGGCAGTCACGGTCGGTATCGGGTTTACGGTGATGGTAAGTGTTTGCGTGCCGGAGCAGCTGTTAGCGCCAGTGCCGGTAACCGTGTACGTGGTCGTGACAGTCGGAGCAACAGAAACGGTTGTTCCGGTGAGTGCGCCGGGCATCCAGGAATAGGATGTTGCGCCAGCGGCGGTCATCGTTGTGCTGTTGCCGGAGCAGATCGCCGCGCCGGAAGTGGTCAGCGTAACGGTCGGCGAAGGATTGACGGTGATGGTGCGTGTGGCGGTGTTGGTGCATCCGTTGGCTGCGGTGCCCGTGACGGTGTACGTCGTGGTGGCTGCAGGCGAAACGGAAACGGTCGTGCCGGTCAATGCGCCGGGGTTCCACGTGTAGCTCGTTGCGCCGCTGCCGGTGATGGTGGTGCTGTTGCCCGAGCAGATGGTCGCGCCGGAAGTCGTCGTGGTGACGGTCGGCGAAGCGTTTACGGTGACGAGGACAGTAGCGGTGTTCGAACATCCTGCAGCAACGGTTCCGGTAACGGTGTACGTCGTGGTGGTGGTCGGAGAAACAGAAACTGTCGTTCCGCTGAGCGCGCCGGGGTTCCACGTGTACGTCGTTGCGCCGGCGCCGGTAAGCGTGGTGCTGTTGCCGGAGCAGATCGTGCTGCTGGTGGTGCTGGCGGTAACCGTGGGTTGTGAGCCGACGGTGATGGTCAGCGTGTTGGTGTTCGTGCAACCGTTCGCTGCGGTTCCGGTAACGGTGTACGTCGTTGTTGCGCCGGGCGTTACTGTTACCGAAGTTCCGGAAAGCGCTCCCGGGTTCCAGGCGTACGTGTTGGCGCCGCTGCCTGTAAGCGTGACGGAGTTACCGGTGCAGATCGACGTGCTCGATGCGGTAGCTGTTACCGTCGGTGATGGATTGACGGTGATGGTGCGCGTTGCTGTGCGGGTGCAGCCATTTGCTCCTGTGCCGGTAACCGTGTACGTAGTCGTAGTCGCCGGAGAAACGGTAATGGTTGCGCCGCTGAGCGGGCCGGGGGTCCAGCTATAGGAAACTGCGCCGCTGGCCGTGAGCGTGGTGCTGCTGCCGGAGCAGATCGTTCCGCCGGAAGTCGTCGTCGTTACCGTCGGTGAAGGATTGACGGTAATCGTGCGCGTTGCCGTTCCGGTGCAGCCGGTGGATGTTCCGGTAACGGTGTACGTCGTCGTGGTCGTCGGAGAAACGGTGACGGAAGTTCCGGTCAATGCGCCCGGGTTCCAGGTGTAGGTCGTTGCGCCGGTTGCGGTAAGCGTGGTGCTGCTGCCGGAACAGATCGTGGTGCTCGACGCGGTCGTGGTAACGGTCGGCGTCGGGTTCACCGTGATGGTGCGCGTGGCGGTGTTGGTGCATCCGTTGGCGCCCGTTCCGGTGACGGTGTACGTCGTGGTCGTTGCCGGAGAAACCGTCACCGAAGTTCCCGTCAAAGCGCCGGGGTTCCACGTGTAGCTCGTTGCGCCGCTGCCGGTGAGCGTGGTGCTGTTACCGGAGCAGATCGTCGTGCTGGTTGCAGTCGTGGTTACCGTCGGTGAAGGATTGACGGTGATGGTGCGTGTTGCAGTTCCGGTGCAGCCGGTCGATGTTCCGGAAACGGTGTATGTCGTCGTGGTCGTTGGAGAAACGGTTACGGAAGTTCCCGTCAATGCGCCCGGGTTCCACGTGTACGTCGTTGCGCCGGATGCGGTGAGCGTCGTGTTGCTGCCCGCGCAGATCGTGGTGCTCGATGCGGTCGTTGTCACGGTCGGCGTCGGGTTGACCGTGACGAGCTGCGTGGCCGTTGAAGAGCAACCGCCCGTCGTTCCGGTCACGGTGTACGTCGTTGTTGTCGTCGGAGAAACCGTTACGGAAGTTCCGGTTAATGCGCCCGGGTTCCAGGTGTACGTGGTGCCGCCGGTTGCGGTAAGCGTCGTGCTGTTGCCCGAACAAATTGTTGCGCTCGATGCGGTAGCGGTCACTGTCGGTGTCGGGTTGACGGTGATGGTGCGTGTCGCCGTGTTCGTACAACCTGCTGCGTTGGTTCCGGTAACGGTGTACGTCGTTGTGGTTGTCGGCGTAACGGAAACGGAAGCGCCGGTGAGGTTGCCCGGCATCCAGGTGTACGAGGTCGCGCCCGAAGCGGTCAGCGTGGTGCTGTTGCCGGAGCAGATCGTCGTGCTGGTTGCGGTGGTCGTTACGGTCGGCAGTGCGGTGACGGTGACGGTAAGCGTTTGTGTGCCGGTGCCCGATGCGTTCGTTGCGGTGTGCGTGACGGTGTAGGTGCCGGCCGTAGTCCAGACTACGCCCGTTACGTTTTGCGTAGTGGCAGAT
>CAMLEF010000150.1 GCA_946478675.1 uncultured Flavobacteriales bacterium
GTAGCCATCACACAACCGACCGCGCTCACCGCATCTGCCTCTTCCACGCAAACCGGTTGTGTCAGCAGCGGAACAGCGACGGTCAATCCTTCCGGCGGTGTCGGCAGCTACACGTACAGCTGGGCACCGAGCGGCGGCAACAGCGCAACCGCTACCAACCTCGGCGTTGGCACGTACACCTGCACGATCACCGACGGCAACAGCTGTTCGACGACAACTACTGCAACGGTAACGCTCGGCTCGCCGATCACAGTCAGCGCCACTGCAACTTCGATGACAACTTGTTCGGGCGCATCAACCACGCTTTCCGCATCCGGCGCTACTTCGTACAACTGGCAGCCCGGCAACTCTTCCGGAGCATCCATCAACGTGACACCGTCAACAACGACCACGTATACGCTGATCGGCACCGACGGAGCGAACTGCGCGGATACGACGAACATCACGATCACGGTGAATACGAATCCGACAGTTTCCGCTTCCGCATCTTCCGCAACGATCTGCAACGGCGATAGCGTAACGCTGACGGCATCCGGCGCAAACACGTATTCCTGGCAACCGGCGAATCAATCCGGTTCTTCCATCACGGATTACCCGGCGACGACAACAACGTACACGCTCGTCGGCACCGACGGCAATGGTTGCACGGATACAGTGACCACGCAGGTAACCGTCAACCCGATTCCTTCGCTCACTGCTTCTGCAAGCAGCACCACCAGCTGTTCGGGCAGCAACATTACGCTCACCTGTAACGGCGCCTCCAACTACACGTGGATGCCGGGCAACCTCAACGGTTCAAGCGTAAACGTTGCGCCGACTTCTTCCACGACTTTCACCGTTGTCGGCTCCAACGCCGGCGGTTGTTCGGACACCACGACGATCGCCATCACGGTGAACCCGCTACCGACGATTGCAGTCACCAGCGGCAACGATACGATCTGCTCCGGCAGCACGGCAACGATGACGGCATCCGGCGCGAACACCTGGAGTTGGTCGAGCGGCGGCACGAATGCGAGTGAAAACGTTTCACCGACGGCAACATCAACTTACACCGTCACCGGTACGGACGCAAATGGTTGCACCAGCACCGGAACATTTACCGTTGTCGTCAATGCGCTGCCGACGGTTTCCGTAAGCGGTAACACGACACTTTGCAGCGGCGACAACACAACACTCACAGCAGCTGGCGCAACTTCTTATTCGTGGAGCACCAGTGCTACCGGCACTTCCATCAACGTGGCGCCTTCTGCGACGACGACGTACAGCGTGACCGGCACCGATGTGAACGGTTGCCAGAACACGTCGACCATTACCGTGACGGTGAATCCGCCGCCGGTTGCAGGCATCACCGGCAACACTTCTACCTGCATCGGATCACCGGTAACGCTCACCGGCAGCGGCAACGGCAGCTACAGCTGGAGCTCCGGCGGCAGCAGCAGCACCGAAATCGTTACGCCGTCGGCAACGACTACGTACTCGCTCATCGTTTCTGTCGGCAGCTGCGCGGATACGGCAACGTTTACTGTTACGGTGAATGCAGGACCGACCGCAGATGCAGGAGCAGACGCAACGATCATGTCCGGCTCTTCTGCAACACTCAGCGGCTCCGGCGGCACGAGCTACAGCTGGAGCCCTTCAACCGGGTTAAGCTGCACAAATTGCCAGTCGCCGGAAGCGTCGCCGACCGTCACTACCGTTTACATTGTTACCGTCACGGATGCGAACGGATGTTCTTCAACGGATTCAGTGACCGTGTACGTCGACAACGGATGCGGACGTGATGTGTTCGTTCCGAATATTTTCTCGCCGAACGGTGACGGTCACAACGACCTTGCATTGGTATACGGCGGCTGCTGGAAATACTACAGCTTCACCATCTACGATCGCTGGGGCGAGATCGTCTTCCAGTCGACCGATCCGACCGAAGGATGGAACGGCTCCTACAAAGGCAAAGAGCTCGATCCTGCGGTGTTCGTGTACATCCTGAAAGGAACCTCGCTCACCGGCACCGAAGTCGATCAAAAAGGAAACATCACCCTCGTTAAATAATTCATAAAACAGAAAGACATGAAACGTTCGCTTCTCTATACGATCGCTGCCACGGTTGCACTTTGCTTCCTGCAGCAGGGCGTCCATGCGCAGGACATCCACTACTCGATGTTCAACGAAACGCCGGTGATGCTGAATCCTGCACGCGCCGGTGTGCCGTTCGATTCGCGCGTGATTCTCAATTATAAAAACCAGTGGCAATCCGTTGCGTCGCCGTATCGCACGATGGCGGTGAGCGGTGATTTCGCCATTGGCAAAAAGAAGAATAAAAAAACCTACCTCGGTCTCGGACTGAATGTGTTCAACGACAAAGCCGGTGACGTCGGCATGAAAACGACGCAGGTAGGCTTGTCACTCGCAGGCGTTCTCGTGCCCGACGATCACAACAAGATCTCCCTCGGGCTCATGGGCGGTTATCTCATGCGCGGCCTTGCAGGAACGAACCAGCAATGGGGCGAGCAGTACGACGGCTCTTCGTTCAACAGCGCATTGCCGACCGGAGAAAGCAGCACGTTCCAGAATTTCGGCGTGCTCGATGCCGGCGCAGGCATCAACTGGTATTACGGCAAAGGCGACAAATACATGACCGCCAACGACGGACTCAAGCTCGACATCGGTGTAGCCATGTTCCATCCGCAGTCGCCGAAGTATTCGTTCTACAATGATGCGAATGGAAAACTCTATCCGAAAACCGTAGCGCATGCCTGGGCGTCGATCGGAACGGGCAACAGCAATCTCTGCATCGAGCCGTCGCTGCTGTTCGTGGCGCAGGGCCCGCAGAAAGAAATAACGCCGGGCGTGAATCTGAAATATCTCGCAGTCGAAGGATCGCGTTACACCGGTCGCAAGAAAGCTTCCGCATTTTCCATCGGCGCTTATTACCGCGCGAAAGACGCTTTTATTCTTTCGACGATGTTCGAATATTCGAATTACGCCGCAGGTTTCAGCTACGATCTCAACACGTCGACGCTCAAAGCGGCCAGCCACGCGCGCGGCGGCATGGAAGTTTTCCTGCGCTTCGTTTTCCCGAACCCGTTCGGCGGACAAGCCAGCCAATCACTCATCTGATGAAATTCAACACCTGGTTTCTTCCGGCAATCTTCCTGCTGGCGGGCACGTCGCTCGCTGCGCAGGAAGATTCCGTGAAGGTGACGATCACCAATCTCGGCGCCGATGTCAACTCCGCTTACGATGAGTACACGCCGGTCATCGCAGCCGACGGCAGCATCATGCTCTTCACTTCGCGTCGCCCGTTTACGGAGAAAGAAGTGAAGAAAGGCAAAGAGAGCAAGGAGACGATCTATCTCTCGCGGAACGCCAACGGAAAATGGGATGCGGCTTCCGCGCTCGGCGCACCGATCAACGTTGACGGGCGACACACGTCGGTGCTCGGTCTTTCGAACGACGGGCAACGCATGCTCATCTACCGCGACGATGCGAACGGCAACGGCAACATCTGGGAATCGCATCTCGACGGGATTGCCTGGTCGCAACCGGAATTGCTGCCGTCGCCTGTGAATTCGCCGTATCACGAATCGACGGCCAGCTATTCGCCCGATGGAAGAACATTGTATTTCGTGAGCGATCGTCCCGGCGGATTGGGTGGCCGCGACATCTGGATCAGCACGCGCGCTGCGGACGGAAGCTGGAGCGAGCCGGTGAACCCGGGCGCTGCCGTCAACACCGCGCAGGATGAAGAAGGCGTTTTCATTCATCCCGACGGCGTGACGCTTTATTTTTCTTCGAAAGGCAGGAGCGGCGCCGGCGGTTATGACGTCTTCAAATCCGTTCGCGTGAACGGTATGTGGACGACGGCGAAAAATCTCGGCAGCCCGATCAACACCAGCGGCGACGATTTATTTTTCGTGATCACGGCCAGCGGCAAAAAAGCGTACTACAGCTGCAACGCACAAGCCGACAGCAAAGGCAAACGCGACCTGTACGAGATCACGTTCACGCCGGTCGACAAAACCGTTGCTGACCGCGGACCAAAGCTGACGCTGCTGAAAGGATTGGTGCTCGATTCGCTTACGCATCAGCCCGTGCAGGCGAAGATCAGCGTATTCGACAACGAGAAGAACACGCTGGTGGCGGAAGTGAATTCGAACAGCGCGAGCGGGCAATACCTCGTGTCGCTTCCTTCGGGCACGAATTACAACATCACCGTTTCGGCGCCGGGTTATCTTTTTCATTCGGAGAACTTCAACATTCCGGATACCGCTTCGTATCGCGAAGTGAAAAAAGATTTCATCATGCAGAAGATCGAAGTCGGCAACACGATGGTGCTGAATAATATTTTCTTCGATTACGACAAAGCGACGCTGCGGCCGGAATCATTCGCCGAGCTGAACAACCTCGTAAAATTGATGAAAGAAAACCCGACGTTGGAAATCGAGATCTCCGGGCACACCGACAATCGCGGCTCGGCGGATTACAACAAGCGGCTGTCGAATGATCGTGCGAAGGCGGTGGTCGATTATCTCGTGTCGCAAGGAATTACGGCGTCGCGGCTGCGTTATGCCGGTTATGGTTTCGAGCGTCCCCTCGCACCGAACACCAGCGAAGCGAACATGCAGCTGAACCGTCGCGTGGAGTTTAAAGTGCTGAAGAAGTAATTCTCTTTCGCAGTACATTCGGGCATGGCTTCACGCACCATCGCTTGTATTCTATTCCTGCTCCTGGCAAGCCTGGCAGAAGAAGGTTGTCATGCAGATTCCCGGAAAAAACAAGCGCACTGCGATTCATGCATAGCATTGCAGGAAGTTATTCCGCCGGTTGCTGCTATTGCACGCATTTCGTATTCCAGGCCAATAGCGATCGAATTTTTCAACTGGATCCATCATTTCAACCGGAAACAACAAAAGCCGGAAAAGCGAAACATGACAAACCAGGAACGCTACCGGCTATTGGAGCAATGGGGAATGTATTCCGATATGAAGCCGCTGCTTATCCGAAATGATGTCACGATCATCGACACAGCATTCAGCGATACGCTCGTGACCTTTGAATCGGGTGCCGAGCACTACACGATTGATCTGCGTCCTTACCGGGTGCGCGACGGTGTGGTTTTATTTCAGCCGGGTAAAAAACCGGTATTCTGGAGCGATCGTTCGTTGGGATTCTGCTGCGATGTCGAAGAATCGTTCTGGAGCTATTTCGACAGGAAAAGGCAAAAGTGATCAGCAGCTTTCAGAACACCACCGACACTGCCACGAGCTTCGTTTCCGAACCGTTTTTCAAAATCGCTTTCACGCGGTATTCGTAAACGTTCCCGGGATACGCTTCTTTGTCGATGAAAGATGTTGTTGTTGCATTCACCGTTTTCCAGCTCCGTATCGGCTCGCCTTTTTTCGCTTTATAGATCACGTAGCGATCGACATTGGCCGCCGGTTGCCAGGACAAACGGATCTCACGCTTTTCGAAATCCGGAGTGGCGGAAAAATGCTGCAGCGCTGGATACACCTGCGGCTGGAATACGATCGTCGGAAAGTTGCAACGCGATTCGTTTCCGCTGCTGTCGGTAACGATCAGCGAATAAGAATAGGTTTGTCCCGGCACGAGAACATGATCCGAAAAATGTGACAGCGTATCATCGCCGCGCCAGCAACCGAGCACGACGCCATCGTTGCGCTTCAATTCTACACAGCTCACATCCTCGCTGCTGCTGTTGATCCAGGCGAGCGCAATCGTGGAATCGGAATGCGAGATCGAACGCACCAGCGGCGGCACAGGCGGAATTTTATCGGGCCGTCGAACGCGACAGGGAGATGAAAGCGCAGAATTGTTGTACAGCTTGTCGACGCTCTTCACGGAATAATACACCTGCCGCGTCAGTGTTTGCAGCGTTACCGTATCTGTGAAAGCAGTTACGCGCAGCACCGAATCGCTGACTTCGATCCATTCTTCCCGCAGATCATTGCAGCGAAAAACGCGATAGCCTTTCAGGTCGTCCGCGATCACATTTTTCCACGACAGCTGTACAATACCGTTTGTATCGATAATTGCAGTGATGTTTTGCGGAACAGGCGGCGGAACGTCATCGATGAGCTGAAAAAAATATGGATACGAAAAAGCCGTGTCATTATCCACGCTGATGGCGCCGAGCAGATAATAATTCGCAAACGAAGGTTGATCGTCAATGCAAGCGCGCGTCATTGAAGGGAAATTTTTCACGAGCGTATATTCCGCATCCGATCTTTTACTGCGAGAAAGACAAAACTGTTTTACTTGTCTGTCCGCAACCGAATCCGGCAAATGCCATTGCAACGAAACGGATTTGTTGTCGCTTGAAAACAGCGTATCGATCACCGGCGTTGCGAGCCATTCCGGCTTTCCTTTTCCTTTCACCGCAACGGAAGGCGGGCCATCGATCCCGAAGAAAGAATAGCCGCGTACGCGATACCAATACGTTTTTCCATTCTGCGGAAACGTATCGCGATACACGAGCATGCTTTTATCTTTCTCGTAATTGGAAACAGCAAAAACCAGCAGCGTCGCATTCACGCGTGAGAAATGCAGACTGTCGTCAGAACGCTCGATGATATAACCGGCGAAAGACGCGCGTGTCGATGCCGCTTCGAAGGAAATTGTTGCCGTTTTATTTTTGAATTCGCCGCCTGGTTTCGGTGGAACAGGCAACACGGAAATTTTCCCGTCGGTAAAAACCAATCCGCTGTTTGCCGTTCCCGCAACGGTGATGCGATACACGTAGCTCTTGCCTGCCTGCGCCGTTCGATCAGAGAAATATAAGCCTTCTGCCTTCGCAGTGGCAGCAGAAAGATCCGCCGCTTTCAGCGCCAGCCCGAACTGCAGCTGCTCTTCCGTTCCTTTTTTCGGTGCGCCGTACAAAGCTTCAAACACCAGCGCATTCGCAGGATCCGCACGCATCAGTCTTTTCCAGGTCGTGTCCTTCTCTGCAAGAGGAACAATCGTGGCGAGCCATTCCCCTTTCGATCCCGGCGTATCGAAGTATTGCTCGTTCGTCCAGCGTTCGATCGTGTAGCCTTTCTGAGCGCCTGCCTTCCACGTCGCTGCGTCTTTCGGCACCCAGCGCAACAATACACTATCGTTCGTTGTGAAACTTTGGATCAGGATCGTGGATTGTGCATGCAGATGAAATGGTAGCCAAAGAAGAACCACGGAGACACGGAGACACAGAGATAAAACTCCGTGCCTCCGTGTCTCCGTGGTATTTATTTTTTCGCGCATATTAATTATTTACCACGTTACACTGATTCCCCGCCTCAAAAGCAAAATCCACATGCCCCGACACCAGCCCGCCGAGCACATCATAATCACAACCCATCGCACCGCCCACCCACGACGGGTTCGGCAAGCGCGCCTGCAGCACAGCAGCGGCAGACAGCGTGAGGATCGTAACGTCAAAATCCTGCGCGGCAACTCTTCCATGCACGCCCACCGCGCCCTGCAGGTACGCATACACCTGCCCGCTTCCGTACCAGCCGTTCACGCCGATCGCGCCGCTGGAATTCGAACAATGCGCATTCGGTCCGTAATCGAGCACCATGATGTCGAAGCCTGCGCCCGCCGACATTCCATAGTACACATACCAATGCTCGAAACCGACCTGCCCATTGAAGCCCGTGCCGAAGCCCGCACCGAACGCAAAGCCGCCCGCATTCTGCAACACCGTTTCGTTCCGCTGTCCGCCGAGGTTGTTCGCATTCACCACCTGCAGCACATTCGGCGGCGGTGACGGCATCGGATCAATCTGCGTGCCCGCTTCGAAATAAGCGTTCAGCGTCGCGACATTCGCTACCGTCACATTCACGCGCGACTGCGGACGGCCGATGTACACGTACCAGTTCTGCGCGTCGAAATGCAGCAACGCCTGGCCGCTGCCGGTTACACCCGGAAGATGCACCTGCGCACCGAGCACCGCATGGAGCGCGTCATTGACGAAATCGTACTGCATCACCATCGACGCCGTCATCGGAATCTGATTCAGCGGTTTGTTCAGTCGCTCGTTAATGCCCGTCATGAAAAACACATTCCCGGTGAGCTGCAATTGCTGGATGCCGCCGCCGCTACTGAAGCTCATCTCGAGCGCGACGTCGCCGTTGCAGGGTTTCGGCGAACCGCTGGTGCCGATCGTAACACCAGCTTTAATGCCGAGGCTCGTTCCTGCATCCGGCACATAATTCACTGCTGCGCCGAACGCGGGCGAATACAATTGATTTTCCGGCGTCGCATTTCCCGCGCGATGCATATGATAATAAATGCCGCCCATGAAACGATAAATGCTCGCGCCCGTCAGCGGCACCACAACAGGAACCGCAGCATCCGCATAGAAATAACGATAGCCGTTCACGCGCCCGAACCACACCGCAGCCGTCGCCGGAGCAGGCATCACTTTTTCGATCGTCATCGCCAGCTGCCCGTAAAAACCTTTGCCGTAAACCGGGTCGTTGTCTTTGAATAAAATTGTTCCGTTCAAATGAAACGGTCCGCTATTGAAAGCGACGGCAATGTTGTCCACGCGCACGCGATCGAAATCCCAATCCGTTTTCGTCGCATTGTTTCCTGCCGCAACGTCCGTCACCTGCGTCGTTTTCGTCAGGATGGTGAAGCCGCCGTTCACGCTGATGTCGAGCGCGCCGGGATCCATGAAGTTGATGCCTGCGCCGAATGCAATTGCCGGTTCGCCATTCACCGTTCCCACCTGCACCATCGACAACCCGAAGCTGAATCCGCCGAGACGGCTGCTGTCGGGATGCAGCGGCACCAATGAAAATGTTCCTGCGCGAAGCACCGGCGCTTCCGCTGCAATCGTCAGTTGCTGGAATTGCAGGTCGCGCACTTGTGCATTCGTATTCACGAACGAAACATCACCGCTCAGGAGGGCAACCGGCTTCAGCTTGCCGTTCGTTTTGGCAACGACGAGCTGCGAAGAAGGATTCAATGTCATTGTCGCCGACAACACCTGCGCGTGCACATTGGCAGCGGGCGAAATACAAAAGCTGTAATCCGATTGATGCGTCTGCAGGTTTTCGAAAAACGTCGCGGTGTACGCCAGCGAATCCGTTTCACTCACGGGCAGCTTCACGTAACCCGACAGCGTGCCGCCGTTGAGGTGATTCGACGTGAAAGAAGCGCCGATCGCATTCACCGAAAATCCCCAGCCGCTCATGCTGCCCTGCGAGCAGTTGAACAAATTCGTCGCGAGAAAAACACCCGACACGCCCGACTGATCGATAAGCAAATTCGTCGCGAGAATTTCCGGACGCTGCCCGTTGCGGGAAAGTTCCTTCGGCAGCTTCACGCGAAACTGCCGGATGTAAAAGCCTGTCCACAGCAACGGATCGCCGCCGCATCCCGACAAATTATATCCCGCAGGAAAGCTCATGTTCGGCGCATTCGCGAGCTCGCTGAAATCTGCAGTCGCATCGAGCACCGTGAAGGAAAGATCGTCGAGCCCGTGAATGCAGAACGGCTCGATCGACGTCTGCACGATGAAATTGTGAAGGTCGTTCGTGTGGATTTGAAACGAAGCGCGTACCGTGCTGTCCGAAGAGAACGCCGGATCGGGATAAATGATGCCGGGTGAAAATTCGAAGTAGCCCTTCAGGTTCACCGCCTGGAAACCGTTGCAATCCCATTCGACGTAATTGTAACCGTCCGGCTTCAGCACCATCGTCACGTTCGGCCCGAGGGAAATGCGGTGCTCGCTCACCAGCATCAGCTTCGTATCCGGCCCGGGCATGACGCCTTTCGGATTGAACGCGACGTTCTGCGCCGAGAAACAAATCTTCTGCAACGCGCCCGGAAATTCCAGCGCCATGTAAGCGGAGAAGACCGCGTTGTGAGGGTGAAACTTCGCGCTGTCAATAGCGATCACGTAACGCGAAACGCCGATCTCTTTCACGATTCCCACCGGCAACGAAGAAGCGCTGTCCGGGTCCATCGTTCCGGTGAAACGCCCCTCCTGCTCCACTTTTCCGCAAATGGAAAGCACCATGCTCTGCAACGGATCGGAAAGACTATCCTGCGCGTGCAGCTGCAGGAAAATCAGCAATGAAAAGAGAAGACAAACGAGGGGCCGGAACATCACGCGCGAAAGTGCGCAGACTCGGTCGTACTACCCGCTTACAAACGAATACAAGTATTTGTAAACGGATC
>CAMLEF010000151.1 GCA_946478675.1 uncultured Flavobacteriales bacterium
TCGAGCGCAATGATGTAGGAACGATGTACGCGCAGGAATTGCGACTCCGGCAGCTTCTTTTCGATCGCACTGATGGAGTAGTGGATCGTGTGTTTCTTCGTCGCGGTGTGAATGGTGACGTAATCGCCCAGCGCCTGGATGTAGAGAATGTCGGCGATGACGAGCTTGACGGAGCTGCCTTTTTCGCGGATGAAGAAATAATCTTTTGCGGTCTCTTCGATGCGTGATTGGTTGTCGAAGATGTCGCGCGCGCGGTGGATGGCGCGGAGGAAACGATCTTCCTTCACGGGCTTCAACAAAAAATCGACCACGTTGTAATCGAACGCATCGACGGCATATTCCGGGCGGGAAGTCACGAGAATAACAAGCGGATGCTCTTTCATCGAGCGAAGAAATTCCAGCCCGCTCACTTTCGGCAGCTCGATGTCGAGCAGCAGCAGGTCGATCTTTTCTTTCGCAAGAATATTGGCAGCAGTAACGACGTTGTCGCAGATTCCCGCGAGCTCCAGGAAATC
Organism: uncultured Flavobacteriales bacterium; assembly: GCA_946478675.1. The sequence goes on from CAMLEF010000151.1 coordinate 516, forward strand.
AAGGCTGGCGACCAAATGCTTCAGCGCGGTTTGCGCCACCTTGTTGTCCTCGATGATCAGGCATCTCATGACGCTTACAGCTTTTTCAGTTCGGCTTTGACGTCCTCGGACTGCGGATTATACTCGAGCGCTTTGGTGAGATAAGTCCGGGCCTCTTCTTTTTTGTTCTGCGCAGAAAGGATCCTTCCGTACAACAGGTTGCTGTCGTAATCGAACGGGTACATGCGGATCACCTTCGCGATGTAGGTCGTTGCGGTTGCGTAATCTTTGCGGCTGTAATAAATGCTGGCGATGCGGTAATTCGCGATGGAGTTGTTCGCATCGATCTTCAGGATCTCCTGGTAAGTGGCGAGCACGTTGTCCCAGTTGCCCATCGCCGACATCGGCAGCACCACGCCGAAACGCGCTTCGATGGAGCTTGCTTCGAGTGCGATCGCTTTCTTGTAATACGTTTCGGATTTCGTGTAATCCTTGCTCTGGTAATACAGCCAGCCGAGACGAAGATTCACTTCGTACGTATTCATGTTGGACTCGAGCAGCACGGCGATCGCTTTGCTGTATTGCGTGTCGTATTCGAAGGAATAGCTTTTCGAAAAAGCCAGCTCGGGGTTTCCTGTTCCGCCCTGGTAGGCACCGAAAGAAAGAGCGAGGAAGAGTACGATGAGCTTGGGTTTCATATGTGCAGAGGTTGTTTGTCGGACAACGCTAAATTACGTGTTTCCGTATGGAGGAATGTGCGCTTTTGCGGCGTGCAGGGAAAATGCTGCGGTGAATTCAGAATAAGCGGTGGTTCACGGCTGCGCTGACGATCCAGTAGGTGGTGAGCGCAAACGGCGTGGCGAGGAACAGCGCGTCGAAACGGTCGAGGATGCCGCCGTGGCCCGGGAGAATGTTGCCGGAATCTTTCACATCGATGCTGCGCTTGAACAGCGATTCGGAAAGATCACCGAGCGTGCCGGTGACGGAAATAACGACCGCCGTGCACGTCCATATCCATTCCTGGTGCCAGTTGTAATTGTTGTAGAGAATGAGATTGGCGATGTAGAATCCCGCAACGCCGGTGAAGATCAATCCGCCGATATAACCTTCCCAGGTTTTTTTCGGGGAAACGCGTTCGAACAGTTTATGTTTTCCGAACAAACGGCCGCAGACATACGCCATCGTATCGCTGATCCAGATGAGCACGAAGAAGGTGATGATCTCGCCGTGCTGGTAAGCAGGTGTGAACGATGATGGAACGAAATCGCCCGTTTGAAAATAGTTCCTCAGCAGCATGTACGGCGTGAACGTGATCACCAGCATCGAGAGCGGCAATGCGACGTAAAGAATGCCGAGCAGTGTCCAGCCGATGTTACCGAACGGATTTTGTTTCTTGCGGTACAGCTCGATGAAAAACGGGAGGAACAGCAGCGGCAGCAGCAGCACAAGATACATGCCGGTACCCCACGCTTTTGCGAGAAATGCCATCACGACCAGAAGCACACCGAGCGATGTGCCGTACACTTTCTGCGGCTGCACATTTGTCTTTTCGGAAAGACGATAAAACTCCCACAACCCTAAAGCAGCAATCGCTATGAAAAGCGCAAACATCGTCCACGCCGACAGCCAGAGCATGCCCACGAGCACGACAACGAAAATCGCTCCGGTAATGCTTCTTTGAATGAGGTTTTTATCCATAACGTTTGTTCAATGTTCCGGGTTCAATGTTCAAGGTTAATGATCGCGAAAAACAACATTGAACCTTGAACATTAAACAGCTTGCGGGGGAATGTCGTCGATCATGAAGACGTAAATGTCTTTCGGGCCGTGCGCGCCCATGACGAGTGTTTTTTCGATGTCGGCGGTGCGGCTGGGGCCGGTGATGACGGATACCATCGAGGGCATGCTGTCGCCGTATTTTGCTTTGAGGCTTTTCAGCGCTTCACGGAGATCGAAGATGAGCTGGGACGTTTTGGCGACGATGATGTGCTGGTGCGGAAACACCGGTGCGCGTCGGCCGGAAAGCTGCTTCGAGCTGACGAGGATGCTGCCGGTGCGCGCAATGAGAAATTCGCAGCCGGTAACGGACGTATCCGCCGATTCCACTTCGGCAGGAGAAGAAAGAACGCTCACGCCGGCTTGCTGCAGCAGCGGCAGCAATTCCGTTTCGCCGCACCAGATTTTGCCGAACGTTCCGTCGTTCGTAAGCGCGACGATGTTGTAGCAGAAATCCTCTTCGTTCTCGCAAAAGACGAACTGTCCGCCCACGTCGGAAAACTGCTGCGCGAAAATCAGCTCCAGCGGGTCCAGCGGTTCGTGGTAAACGCTGCTTTCAAAGTCGATAGCCGACGCTTCCTGCCGCGATTTGTTCATCAGCGCCGCACGGACTTTCTTGAGGATCTTTTCTCTCGAGGTGCTTTCTTCCATTTCGAGTTCTAAAGTAGGAATTCTGAAAAAGAGAAGGCACGGAAAACAGGAGTTTATTTCTCCGTGTCCCCGTGCCTCCGTGGTTCAATTTTTAAAACGCTTACGGCGTGTTCTTGTCGTCAGGATTCTGATTCGGCGCTTCCGGTGCGGGCGGCATCGGGTTGCTTGCCGGCGGCTGCGGATTTTGCTGGATCGCAGCAACGAGCTCTTCCGGCTTGTCCCATTTGCGCTTGCCGAAGATCGCTTCGAGGTCTTCTTTGAAGATGACTTCTTTTTCGATCAGCTTGTTGGCGAGCTGTTCGAGCTTGTCGCGGTTTTCGAGCAGCAGCTTTTTCGTTTTCTCATACGCCGCGTCGATCAGCTTTTTCACTTCGGCGTCGATGGTTTCCGCGGTGCGTTCGCTGTACGGCTTCTGCATCATGAATTCCTGTCCGCTCGTATCGTAGAAGCTGATGTTGCCGACTTTGTCGTTGAGACCGTAGTACATCACCATCGCATAAGCCTGCTTCGTGATGCGCTCGAGGTCGCTGAGCGCGCCGGTGGAAATTTTTCCGAAGACGACTTCTTCCGCCGCACGTCCGCCGAGCGTTGCACAGATCTCGTCCATGAACTGCTCCGTCGTCGTGATCTGGCGCTCATCCGGGAGATACCAAGCTGCGCCGAGGGAACGGCCGCGCGGAACGATCGTCACTTTCACCAGCGGAGCCGCATGTTCGAGCATCCAGCTGACGGTCGCGTGACCGGCTTCGTGGAAAGCGATGACTTGTTTTTCTTCTTTCGAGATGATCTTGTTTTTCTTCTCGAGACCGCCGATGATACGATCGACCGCATCGAGGAAATCCTGCTTCTCGACGAACTTCTTGTTGTGGCGTGCTGCGATGAGCGCCGCTTCGTTACAGATGTTCGCGATGTCGGCACCGGAGAAGCCCGGCGTTTGTTTCGCAAGGAAATCGAGGTCGACGGTCTTCTCGAGCTTGAGCGGTTTCAGGTGCACCTGGAAGATCGCGCGGCGTTCGTTCAGGTCCGGGAGATCCACGTAGATCTGGCGGTCGAAACGTCCGGCGCGGAGCAGGGCGCGGTCGAGGATGTCGGCGCGGTTCGTTGCAGCGAGAATGATGACGCCGCTGTTGGTGCCGAAGCCGTCCATCTCGGTGAGGAGCTGGTTGAGCGTATTCTCGCGCTCGTCGTTCGCGCCCTGTGAGAGGGAACGTCCGCGCGCACGGCCGATCGCGTCGATCTCGTCGATGAAGATGATGCACGGCGCTTTTTCTTTCGCCTGTTTGAAGAGGTCGCGAACGCGGGAAGCGCCCACGCCGACGAACATCTCGACGAAATCGGAACCGGACAGCGAGAAGAACGGGACTTTCGCTTCACCGGCAACGGCTTTTGCAAGCAGCGTTTTACCGGTACCGGGAGGGCCGACGAGCAGCGCGCCTTTCGGAATTTTCGCGCCGAGGTCGGTGTATTTTTTCGGATGCTTCAGGAAGTCGACGATCTCTTTGATCTCCACTTTCGCTTCTTCGAGGCCGGCCACGTCGTTGAAGGTGACGTTCACGCTCGTGTCTTTATCGAACAGCGTTGCGCGTGATTTGCCGATGTTGAAGATCTGTCCGCCGCCACCGCCGCCCATGCGACGGAAGAGGAAGATCCAGAGCACAACGATCAGGATCATCGGCAGCAACCAGCTCAGGTGATCGGAGAGGTTGGAGCGTTTGATCTCCTGGATCGGGATGTATTCGGTAGCGGTGTACTTCGCCGAATCCTGCGTGGCGCGGATCTGGTTTTCGAGCGCTTCGGAATAAGAGCGGTCGAGCTGCAGATGCGGCACGTGCGGCGGCGTCGGTCCGCGCCACTTTTTGTCTTTCATGAGCTTCACCACCGAAGGCGCGTCCGACTTTTTATCGTCGACCACGATTTCCATGGCGTTGTTCTCATTGCTGATGTGATAGATTTTCTCAACCGCATGATCTTTCACCAGCCCGGTGAATTGCTCGTAGTTGATCTCGGGCAGCTCGGACAGCATGTTCGGCACGAAAAAGCCGATGAGTCCGACCACGAGAATGATGTATATCCAGAAAAAGCCGGAGGGGGAACGCGGCATCTGGGGCTTGCGTGGACCACGATCACCGCCATTGCTGCGGAAGCGGCGGTCCTGTTCGTTGTCCATCGGGTTCTGTTCGCTCATAATTGAAATTCCTTTTACCGGGAGGTCGTTTGGGCCAGGGATTTATTGGCCGGTTTTAACAAATATTAAACTGTTTCGTTACGCCCGCTTCTTTTCGAAATCGACTTCTTCCGCATCGGCCCAGAGACTCTCGAGGTTGTAGAACTGGCGGGTTTCGCGTTCAAAGACATGCACGACCACGTTGATGTAATCGACCAGGATCCAGAGGGCGTTTTCCCAGCCTTCCGAACGATACGGGCGCTGGCCGAGCTCTTTCTTGACGGTGGTTTCGACGGAATCCGCGATCGCTTCTACCTGGATATTTGAATTCGCTTCGCAGATGATGAAATAATCACAGACGGCGTTCTCGATCTTGCGCAGGTCGAGGCAAACGATGTTCTCGCCTTTTTTCTCGAGAATGCCGCGCACGACGGAAGCCGCGAGCAATGCGCCTTCGTCTTTTTTCACTTTGGAAGCGGCTTTGGACCGCGGGGACGTTTTCGGTTGAGCCGTTTTCGCAGCAGCCTTTTTGGGAGCCGCTTTGGCTTTGGCAGGAGCACGTTTGGCCGGGGAGGCCGGGCGTGCCGCTTTCGTCGTTTTCGTTGACTTTGCCGGGGTAGACCGGGACGTTTTTTTGGCCGTTTTCTTAACGGAAGTAGGTTTTCGGGTTGCCATTTATTACTCGGGTGGTCTTCCTCATGTGCGGAAGACTTACATTTGCTTTAGTTGAACTCTTTACAAAGGTAGCGCAAAATGTCCCCGGGCAGTCTACAGGGAAGTCCTTACAATCAGCCGACCCTCTTCATCGGTCAGCACGTGGTGCGGCTTGCAGAAGTCGATTCGACGAATACGTTTGCCATGAGCCTGCTGCGCGGTGCCGACATCGCCGAAGGAACGGTGGTCGCTGCGCGCAACCAGACGAGCGGCCGCGGGCAACGGGGCAACAGCTGGTTCTCCGAGCCTGGCAAAAACATTACCTGCAGCATCGTCCTCCGTCCCACGTTCCTGGAAGCACCCTGCCAGTTCGACCTCACCCGCGCCGTAGCGCTCGGCATCACCGACCTGCTCCTGACGCTGCTGCCTGCCACGCCCGTTCACATCAAATGGCCGAATGACATCATTGCCGGCAACAAGAAGATCTGCGGCGTGCTCATCGAAAATGCGCTGAACGGTCTACAGCTGAGCACTTCGGTAATCGGCATCGGCCTGAACCTGAACCAGGCGGATTTCGGCAGCGACGCTCCCCGCGCGGTTTCACTCTTTCATCTCACGGGCCACGAGCTCGATCCCGAAGAAACGATGAAGCATCTCTTCGCTGCGATCGAAGCGCGTTACCTCCAGCTGCGCGGCAATAAAACCGAGCTGCTCCGAAACGAATACGAAGCGCGTCTTTACCGCAAAGGAGTTCCTGCGCGTTACACGGATTTTAAAACGATTTTCGATGCCACGCTGGAACAAGTAACGCCGGAAGGACTGTTGGTCCTGCGCGATACTGCCGGCAACGAACGGAAATTCGGCTTTAAGGAAGTCGGAATGCTCGGGTAAATTTTAACTTGTTACCTCCAACCTATGAACGAAGATCAGCGAATTGAAATTCTATTGCGGGCTAAGAAGTTTTTTAAAGAGCAATTAGTGAATGCCCATATTAATGGTGCTTTGAAAAGAGCAGGAAGATTGTCTGAGTACAATGTTAACCCCTTTTTGTTTAAGTATTTAGCAAACTTTCTTCGTGGGGATGCTGATCCAAGAAGTATTGCAGAAGCATTGATTTATCCAAGAATATTGGGTTCTTCGATAACTACCTCGTTTGGCATGAGGGTTCAGCGCTTGATAAGTGAGCTTTTTCAGGGTTTAGGGTCAACTACACCGGGGATTGATATTGAATTCGTAGATGCGATTGATGGCCGTAAAAAGTATTGTCAATTAAAATCTGGGCCAAATACGATAAATCATGATGACGTTGAAACTATTTTTGGGCACTTTAAATCGACTCGTAATACTGCTCGTACAAATAACCTCCCAATTGGATTAAATGATTTAATTGTTGGCGTTATTTATGGGGCGCCAGAAGAATTAAGTGGGCATTATCAGCGTATTAATGAAACTTATCCTGTCTACGTAGGTCGTGAGTTTTGGCACAGATTAACAGGACAAGAAGATTTCTATATAGAACTCATAGATGCATTTGGCTTAGTAGCGTTGGAAATAGATGGAACAAAGATGCTTGATAGCGCCATAGATGAATTGGCTGAGGAAATCAAGGCTAAGTTTAGGTAGTTTTATTATAAAACAATCGCCTTAATTCCTCTTCTAATTCTTTAGCCGCATTTAACTCATAAAAGGCTTCTTCAATTAGTTGATAAGTGCCTTTTAATCCGGAGCAAAAATCCCAAAATTCATTTTCAACCCATGCTTCGCCCCCTCGTTCAAGAGGTAGGCCTTTCCCAATTGTACTATCCCAAAAGTCGCCATTGTGAGGATTATAAGGAAAAATAATTCTTGCCTGGGCTTTGGCTTTGGGATATCTAGCATAGAAGTATGCGTACCAATGTAAAAGTTGCTCCATACAACTTGTCAGAGCACCGACATTTGGTTGTACGGTTTTTGTATCAAATAAGTAATTAATTCCTTTTTTTCTTAACCAAATATCTACTCCCCTTCCTTTGGGGGCTGGCTCAAACGACCCTATTGGCCTATTGATGAAAACTTGGCACACGCGTTTGATTTCATTGTGGCTTTGTCTGGCATTATAAATGCCACTACGTCGTCGTCGTTCATCAATAATACTGGACAGTGTGGCGTTTAAGTTAGCAGGCATGTTAGTTGGCCATTCTAAACGCTGCTTAATAATTGAGAAGCCATTTTCTGTAGCCAACGCCTTTGCTAAGGGCTCCCATAGTGTTGTGCCAAGCGACGTCTCTAGTCCACCGACGACAGAACGAATTTTTCTTTCAGTTGGTATTAGTAGATCTAATACTTGAAATTTGGGCTGACTTTTTAATCTTCTTCTCGCAAAGGCGATAATACTCCCCTTCACAGTGCTCTTTATAACTTTTTTAGCTTTTGTTTTGGTTAGCATGCTTGTTTGAGTTCTGCCTATACGTTTGATGGTAGTTGTTTAGAAAGCGGACTATTGAAAAACCAATTTCCTTGGCTAAGTTAACAGGAACTGCATTTCCAATTTGCTTGTATTGTTGAGCAATTGAACCTGCAAATTGCCAATCATCGGGAAAGGTTTGTATGCGAGCATACTCTCGTACGGTAAAGGGGCGGGTTTCTTCAGGATGGCAACGTTCTGTTTGTTTTTGCGCAGGACTGCATGTTAAGGTGAGACAAGGTTCCTCCCAACTCATCCTTCTTGCCATGCCTGTTTTGCCTCCACCTAAATAAAAACTCTTTTGCATATACTCTTTTTGTAATTTAAGGGGTAAGTCTCGCCAGTAACCACCTTGGGGTATTTTGTCTAAAATTTCTTTTTTACGCTTGGGGTATTTTGTTCCAACTGATTCGGGTACATCTACTTTGAATAACTCGCCTTTTTTTAACGCATCTTTTAAAGTATAGACTTTTTGATATGGTTTAGGATACTCAAAGTCAATATTTACATCTTTACGAATACCTACAAGGATAAGTCTTTCTCTTTTTTGAGGTACTTTATAAAAAATAGCTTTTAAGATTCTTGGGTCCAGCACACGATATCCAATTTCATCTAAAATTGAGATCATACCTTGAATAGTTCGACCATTGTCATGATTAAGCAACCCTCTTACATTTTCGCCAATACAAAGCAAGGGTTGGGTTTCTTGCACTACTCGAGCAAACTCATAGAATAATGTTCCACGCGCATCTTGTAATCCTAGCTTCTTACCTGCGTAACTAAACGCCTGGCATGGAAAGCCACCTGTAACGACATCAACTTTGCCTTTGTATTTTTCAAAGGATAATTTACGCACGTCCCCTTCAAGAACTTCCCATTTAGGTCTGTTAATTCGTAGTGTTTCCGCAGCCCAATGATCAATTTCATTCAACGCTACACATTTTAATCCTGATTGTTCGAGTCCAATGGCTAAGCCACCCGCTCCAGCAAAAAGTTCAAGAACTCCGTAATCACCATTTGGTTTAACAGAATTATCCGTTGCACCATTAAATAAGAAGTCCAGCTCTTCAAAAATTTTTAATTGTTCTTTCTTGTATACTCTATAGTTGCTCATAGGCTCCCTTACAGCAAGCAATTTTCCACTATTGTCCCATCTCCTAAGAGTTTCTTTACTTTTACCAAGCATGTCGGCAACCTCTGACAATGAGTAATACTTTTTTTTCATAACCGCCTTGTTAAACATTATACATGGTTACAAACGTAATGTTCGCTTTTGTCTTTCCGAACAAATAAGTCCGGGACTTGTTAACAGTTTTGCTTGTTAATATCTATGCCGAAGAGATATGAATTACCGAAAGTGATTAAGGTGCCTCGTTTTGAAGAGGATGCCGGGTTTTATACAACCAAAGAAAGAAGTCGCTTGATGTCCAGGATTAAAGGTAAAAACACTACTCCTGAGCTCAGTTTGAGAAAAGCATTGTGGGAGAAAGGCGTCAGATACCGTATTGATTTTGCGTTGTTACCTGGCAAGCCTGATATCGTCATCTCAAAGTACAAGATTGTAATCTTTGTAGATGGCGAATTTTGGCATGGATATAAATGGGAGGAGAAAAGGAAAAGAATAAAATCTAATCGAGGTTTTTGGATTCCTAAAATTGAGCGGAATATACAACGGGATAGAAATAATAATGAAAGATTGGAACTAATGGGATATACTGTTTTTCGTTTTTGGGAATCAGAAGTAAAAAAGAATTTGGATTCATGTGTAGCTGTGGTAATCAATCACATTGAAAACATTAGCGATAAAGTGAAATACCAGTTTAATCCTTAATGCCGCTTACTTTCTTCCGTAGAACATATGAACGTTCGAAGTTCACGGCGAAATAAAGCCGGTGTGCCAGTACAGGCTGACTCCATTCGACGTATTGATCACGAAGCGCAGCTCATTGAA
>CAMLEF010000152.1 GCA_946478675.1 uncultured Flavobacteriales bacterium
TAGCATGCACGCTCGCGCTAAACATTTGTATATTAATACTCACAGAGAGTTGGAGCAAATGAAAAAATCATTACTTTTGCACCGTTAGGTCGGATGGCCGAGTGGCTAGGCTCAGCTCTGCAAAAGCTGCTACAGCGGTTCGAATCCGCTCGGGACCTCTTAGTGTGAAGCAGCTATATCTTTCGATATAGCTGCTTTTTTGTTTGCCCTAGCTCCAATTCTTGCCTGACGCAATGATCATGTATACAATGATTGATTAGAGCGGACGTGGTAATGTGTCAATCCCTAATATTTTAATGAATCCCCCATCACAGAATACGTCGCAATTCCCAAGCGTTAATAAAGTAACCGTTCTCCAATCGTTGAGCCCGAACTTGTCCTTGAAATGTGCTGCATTTTGTAACATGAATTGTCTTACGACAGCTGCGCCTTTTTTTGCGTCATACACCATTTTAAGCCCTACGGCAAATGATGTTAAGAATGTATTTACTTCTTTCTTTAGTCTTGTATTTAAGTTTACGCGCTTCATCTGGAATGCCATCTGTGTTTGTAGCTGTGGTGAAAGGGCTGGCACATCTGCTATATAGAATTGAAACGACAATGCGTTATTAAGAATTGAGTGATTCATTTGCAGGAACTGCACGTCAAGCGGAACGTCATCATAATAAACGTGTACAAACCTCTCTGTAGAATTAATTCCTGTTACTGTTCGCTTTTTATTATTGCATTTATGACAAAGAGGCACAAGGTTTCGCGAGTACAACGCTAGCAATTGATAAACTGAACGAGGCAGATGGTGGTCCAATTCATCCGCAGGTAAAATTCCACAGCAAGGGCAATAGTTAGTTGAAAGGAGCAATGCTGATCGCAGAGACTTCAGGCGTCCATTTTCTTGTATTTCTGTGTATGCGTCATGAATTGCCGCTTTAGTTGATGCGGAAAACTCGGCTCCTTTCAGCTCCTCATGTGCAATCCCAAGTAAGTCGTGATATTTCTCATATAGCTCTTTCAGTGAAGTATACTCGTCGGGAGTCAATGTGTGTTTAGGCGTTCCATCCTTGTATGTCAAGGCTGTTCTTACTTCTTCCAACGCATTCTTATCGCAGGGTAAATCCACCTTCCACATTTTCACTCGTTATTATATAAGCGTGACATAAAATACGCTCTCGCCTGAGAGCTCATTTCTGTTCCGAAAAGCTCTGAAATTTGATTATACAATTGCTCTTGAGTGCCATTATAGTACCTTCCTCCCACATTGCGTAGTACATTATCCAATACAGAATGATAACTTGTAATCTCTGAAGACAGGTTAAAAACATGTGAGGTAATAATCCCTATATTTTCTCCGAATGTTGCAATTGTGGGATGTGAGACTTTGATCTCTTCCCCTTCTCGTCTTATTACGAAAACATTTTTGCTCAATGTTTCTTGTGGAACAACAGGCGAGTGTGTTGCCACTATCATGAAGCCATTTTTCTCCTCTAAAATTGCGCGAATCGCCTGCATTAAAACTGATAATAAAGGCGGGTGAAGATGCGTTTCTGGTTCATCAAATAGTACAAGAGAACGAGGTTCAATATGCTCGACCAATTTGGCAACAGAGTGCAGAACAAATTTGTGTCCTGTACTTAACTGCAAAAAATATTCGAACAGAATCTTTTCTTGCATCTCAAAGAAATTCTTGTTTAATATACTTTTGCAAGACGCTTCTTCCGACAATTTTGATGTTGCTAAATTAAAAAGGGGCTCTTTGTCATCGGCACTTATTTTCTTGATCGCATTGCAAAATTCTTCCGCAAGAGCATCTATTGATTTCAAATAGGTTTTTGTGTGACGATCCCGCAAAATTTCACTTTGAGGTAAGGTTCCGTCGTTCTCCGTTGAAATGAATTGAAGATGCTCCTCTAGTTCTTTAGCGATATCTCTTATACCACAAAATATATATCGTCCAATGCCTCGTTTAATATCTTTTGCGATTTGCTGCTTTTCCATACGAGATATTCCCGGTACCTGAAAACTATCAAAAGCACTATAACAAAGCGCAATAATTCGGGGGAACCCGAGACCTTCTGGTGCGATTTTACCTACTGTAGATAAGTCTGCATTCTTTCTGTTGATCGTTGACGCGAATGCCACACGAGAAATTTTGGCTAAAAGAGTACTTTTCCCAGATCCATTCTTTCCTATAACAACCACTATCCTATTTGGAAGAGTATGTTCTTCTGATAGTCCAAACTTCGGTGCATCAAAATCAAAGAGAATTGGTTCGTGCATTCCTTTGACTTTGAAGCTGAATTTTAATTCGAGAGAAGGCAGTTGTTTAAAATCACCTGACATAAGCATTGGGGCAATCTTAAATATATCATCGTCTTCATTTATACCTCTAAAAAGAGAAATTTTCCACCCGGGTTCCGTTTTGAATTTTTCTCCATAAGATGGCACAATAACAATATCACGCAGGCTATTCAATATCGCGTCGCGCAACTGTTTATCAAGCTGTGCGATCCTTTCATAGTAATCCAACGACTGGCCGAGTGAACAATATTCAGCATTTAAGGATTTGAATGTTCCTATAGGGATTTGAATACCATCTTCTGCTGTTTGACCTCTTTTAAGGATTTTAACCGCTCCTAAATACATTGGCTCTTTATCTGTCGAAAGGTGCCCTGACAAATAGAGTTGGTATTGCGTTTGAAATGAAAAATCGTTCCATCGATCTTGCTGTAAATAAAACTCCGCATCTTCCGTTTTACGTGGGACTTTTTCACGTGGGCCTATTACTTTAATCACCATCGCGTTTATTTTTAATGGGAATGTACAACATTTGGTCGATCATAGTTTAATAGTGATTTGTAATTATATTAACTAGATATTTCGTTTATTATTCCAGTTTTCAAACCCGATCTGCTTCAAAATACAGAAATGTCAATCAATACTTTTTTTCGAACTCTAAATTCATTCGCATGCAACCCGTTTGATTTATCTTTCGCCTCCACTCCGACATCTCCGATGCAAAATCCGAATTACAATATCTGGTGGGGGCCGCCGAAAAAATTCTCCCCGAAAGTTGCCGAACGCAAGATCAGCTGGCTCGAGCTTTTTTATGATCTCGTGTACGTGATCGTCATCTCGAAGATCACGCATTACCTGGCGGAGCACCACAATTTTTCCGGGCTGCTCGATTACATGTTCCTGTTCGCGATGACGTTCTGGGGCTGGTACAACGGCAGCCAGTACCACGACCTGCACGGCACGCCCGGCATCCGCACGCGTTTCATGACGCTGTGGCAAATGATGGCGGTGGGCGCATTTGCCGTTACGCTCGAGAGCCCTGCGGAAAGCCTCGTTTTCCGTTCGACGTTCGCGCTGCTGTTTTTACAGCTGTTCATCACGTACCTCTGGTGGAGCGTCGGCATTTACGACAAGGCGCACCGCAAGCTGAACGTTCCGTATACGGTGGCGTTTCTCATCGCCTTCGCGCTGCTCGTGATCACGTTCTTCGTTCCGCAGCCGTACCAGCGCATTTTATTCTGGGTGGCGCTGTTCCTGAATTATTTTCCGTTCGCGTTCACGGCGGTGCGTCTCGAAAAACGCAATGTCGATTTCTCCTTGTCGGCGAACATGACGGAACGATTAGGCCTGTTCACGATCATCGTTTTCGGCGAAGCGATCCTCGGCGTGATCAACAGCGTTTGTCATTTGCCGGAACTGAATTTCGCGACGTGGCTGTGCTTCGGGCTCGGCATCCTGATCGTGTTTGCGCTGTGGTGGATCTTTTTCTCGCTGATCGCCGATCGCAAATGCAAACGCGGGATGTGGGCGGGCAATACGATGGCGCTGACGTACATTCCCACGCTGGCGTCGCTCGGCATGGTGGGCGCGGCATTTCCGTCATTGCTGGAACATGCGATGCAGGAGCACGACGGCTTCAGCAGCTCGCTGCAAATTATTTACGGCGTGAGCGTGGCGGTGTTCCTCTGCTGTATTTCACTCATCAGCCGTTTCCTGGTTTACCCGGAGGATTACGGCAAAGGGAAAAAGCTGCTGCAACCGTTCCTCGTCGTGACGGGCGTCGTCAACCTGCTGCTGATGCTGCTGTTCCCGCGACTGCCGCTGCTGGTGTATTTGCTTTTCGTTTTTCTCACGCTGCTGACGGTGATCGTGGTGACGACGCGCATTTGGTTCCGCATCGAGCTGCGACGGATTTCGGAAACGCAGGAGCAGAACGACTGATGAACATCTGCGTTGAAATTTTTGCCGAAGATTTATGAAAAACATTCCCGTCCGCAAGATCCGCCGTGTGCAGGGAGAACCGTCGCTTTCTTCCGGCTTTTCCATTCGGCGACTGCAGGACCTGCTCGCCGGGAAAGACCTGGTGCAGGAGCTTCACCGGCACGATCACTATTTTATTCTCGCGCTGGAAAAAGGTGCGGGTCGTCATGTGATTGATTTTGTTCCGCAGCCGGTTGCGGGCCGCACGGTTTTCCTGCTGCGCCCGGGACAGGTGCACGAACTGACGCTGCAATCGGGCAGCACCGGTTACCTGCTGCTGTTCAACCCGGATTTTTTCTCGCCGGAAAATCTTGCAACGCGTCATGTGCTGCGCAAGGCCGGGCACACCAGCACCTGCCGTTTGCCGGAGAAAGGATTCACGCGATTGAACGGGCTGCTGAATGAAATCTTTCGCGAGTTTACGGCGGAGCGCGAATCGTACGAGGAGGTGATCCGCGCGCTGCTCGGCATTTTCTTTATCGAGCTGGTACGCCACCGGAGAAATCGTCGTGCTGCCGGAGAAAAAACGCTTCCTGCGCCCGAACGTCTCGAAGCATTTTTAGAGCTGCTGGAAAAGCACGTGTCGGAGCAAAAAACAACATCGGATTATGCTGCGATGCTACACCTGTCCGTTTATCAACTGAACGCCGTTACGCGCGCCGCACTCGGGAAAACGAGCTCGCAACTGATCGACGAGCAGCTGGTGCTGGAAAGCAAACGCTTATTGCTCGCCACCGCCAACCAGGTGAAAGAGATCGCTTATTCACTCGGTTACGAAGACGTTTCGTATTTCATCCGCTTTTTCAAAAAGCACACCGGCTATTCGCCCGAAGCTTTCCGGCAGCATTTCCGGTAAGTCCTGCTCAACTTCATTTTCGTCCTACCTCTCCCCGTATTGCTGAAAATACTTTTGTCAAAAAAATTATCTCAGCATGAAAACGAAATTGAAATTGAAAGCCGCATTGAAGATCTGGATCGTGATCTATCCGTCCATTACGCTGTTCCTGTATTTCCTCGGGCCGCTGATGGCGACGATGCCTTTGTATGTGCGCACGCTCCTCATCACGCTCGCGCTGGTGCCGTGGATCGTGTTTGCCGGCGTGCCGCTGGTCGACCGGTTGCTGCGTGTTTTTTCATCCGCGGAAAATGAAAACAAACATTCCTGAACAACGATCATGAAAAACACTCCCGCATACGAAGTGATCATTATCGGCGGAAGCTACGCCGGTCTTGCTGCAGCGATGGCGTTGGGCCGTTCGCTGCGGCAGGTGCTGGTGATCGACAGCGGCATTCCCTGCAACCGGCAAACGCCTTTTTCGCACAACTTTCTCACTCAGGATGGAAAACCGCCGCATGAGATTGCAGCGCTCGCGAGAGATGAGGTGATGCGTTATCCGTCGGTAACGTTTCTGCACGACGAAGTCATTTCCGCTAAACGCAAGCCGGAGCATTTTTGCCTTTACACGAGCGGCGGGAAAAAGTTCAAAGCGAAAAAGCTGGTGTTCGCCACCGGCATTCGTGATCTTTTTCCCGACATCGAAGGCTTTGCGGAATGCCATGGCAAATCGGTGCTGCATTGTCCGTACTGTCACGGCTACGAAGTGCGCGGCGAAGCGACCGGCCTGCTCCTCCACGCGGAAACGGATTTCGCTTTTACTGGGCTGCTCTACAACTGGACGAAGCAGCTGACGGTTTTCACCAATGAAAATGTCGTGCTCAGCGTGGAGCAGCGCGAGCTTCTTCGTACGCGCGGCATTGCGTTAGTGGAAACGCCGGTACTGCGCCTGGAGCACGAAAACGGACAGCTGCATCAACTCGTGCTGCGCGATGGAATGCGTTACCCGTTGCGTGTGCTGTATGCGCCGCTGCCGTTTGTGCAACACAGCAAAGTGCCGGAGATGCTCGGCTGCGGGCTCACGGAAGAGGGCTACCTTCGTGTAGACCACCTGCAGCAAACGACGGTGCCCGGTGTTTTCGCCTGCGGAGATAACGCTTCGCGATTGCGCACGGTGGCCAATGCGGTTGCGACAGGAACGGCTGCCGGAATGATGCTGAATAAAGAATGGTCGGCAGAAGCGTTCCTGGCTCATTGACAACACGAACTTAAATTCACCGCCATGCCGGAAATCGTTATTGACGCACGCACCGCTTTCATCGGGCCGCAGATGTCCGTGAGCCGCATTCTTCCTTTTCGCCAGCGCCGCATGGTCGGGCCGTTCATCTTCATGGACCACGCGGGGCCGGTGCAGTTTTCACCGACTTCGCTGCACGCGATGGACGTGCTGCCGCATCCGCACATCGGGCTGTCGACGGTGAGTTATCTTTTCAACGGGGAAGTCACGCACCGCGACAGTCTCGGCGTGGAGCAAGTGATCAAACCCGGCGAAGTGAACTGGATGACGGCGGGCAAAGGCATCGCGCATTCGGAGCGTTTTGAAAATCCGGCGGTGCTCGCGGGCGGCCTCGAGATGCTGCAGACGTGGGTGGCGCTGCCGGAAAGCGACGAAGAATGCGAACCGGAATTTCACAACTACAAACACGATGAGCTGCCGGTGTTCACCGATACCGGCGTGTGGATGCGGCTGATCGCAGGCGAAGCATTCGGTTTGAAAAGCCATGTGAAAACTTTGTCGCCGCTTTTTTACCTGCACGTGCATCTCGATGCGGGCGCGACATTCCGTTTGCCGCAGCAGTACAGCGAACGCGGCGTGTACGTGGTGAAAGGCGCGCTCGAAGTGATGCACACGACTTATTCATCGAAGCAGCTCATCGTTTTTAAAAAAGAAGAAGAACCGGTGCTGCTCGCGAAAGAAGAAACGGTGCTCATGTTGCTGGGCGGCGAACCGCTGGGACCGCGGCATATCTGGTGGAACTTCGTCTCTTCGCGGAAAGAACGCATCGAACAGGCGAAGGCCGACTGGAGAGCGGGACGCATCCTTTTGCCGCCCACCGACAATCATGAATTTGTTCCGTTGCCGGGAGAGCCAAAAGGACCGGAGCTGTTGTCTTAAGAATTTTTCGCATCACTTTTTTATCTCCGACTGAAAAAAATCGTAGAGAGAATTCTACAACATTATTCTTTTTCATTCCGGAATTTTGATGAAAACAAATTCAAGTGGGGATGGATAAGACAGAGACCCTTACCACGCTGTACCGCAAAATGATCGAAGAGATCCAGGATTATGCGATCATCCTGCTGGACGTTGATGGAACAATTCTCACCTGGAACAAAGGTGTCGAGAAGATCAAAGGGTATAAGGACCACGAGATCATTGGTCAGAACTTCCGGATTTTTTACCTGCCGAAAGACCGGCAATTCGGTTTGCCCGAACAGCTGCTGGGACTGGCGAAGAAAGAAGGCCGCGCGAAGCACGTGGGCAGGCGCGTGCGCAAAGACGGCTCGATCTTCTGGGGAAGCATCGTGATCACCGCCATTCATGACGACGACGGCGAAGTGATCGGCTTTACGAAGCTGACGAAGGAATTACGCGACAACGAGATCGATTAGCTGCCGAATGTCAGTTTTTGAAATGAGCGGCAACATGTGAATGCGTTTCGGTTCATCGGAAGTTTGTAAAAAACAAATCCTATGAATGCTGCCCATCTCCATTTGCTTTTCAACCATGTTCCGATCATCGCCGGTATTCTCGGTACGCTGATCCTCGTCGCGGGCATGGTGCTTCGACAGCCGGCCGTCAAACGCACGGCGCTCGGTATTTTCGTCATTGCGGCAGTGGCTGCGCTCCCGGCATTTTTTTCCGGTGAAGGCGCCGAAGAGATCGTGGAAAAACTTCCGGGCTCGGGAGAAAGCGTGATTGAATCGCACGAAGACATCGGCAAGATCTTCCTGATCGCGATGGAAGTGCTCGGCGTTTTTTCGCTGATCACGTTCGTGCTGGATCGTAAGAATGCGCGTCGCACGATGGAGTTTTATATTCTCGTGCTGCTGATCTCGCTCTTCACCGGCGTGCTCGGTGCGCGTGTGGGCACCAGCGGCGGCAACATCCGTCACCCGGAAATCCAGAACGGCGCTTCCGCTCCTGCGAATGCTCCCGGTGAACAAGAACACGACGACGATTAAACCTGCACGGTTTTCCACTTCCCTTTGCGGAAGTAATACCATGCGACGATCGCGATGAGCACCTGCGCGGCGGGAATGGCCACGAAGGCTCCCGTCGACTCGAGGTGAAAACCTTTCGCGAGCAAATACGCGAACGGAATCTGGAAAATCCAGAAGCAGAAGAAATTGATCCACGTCGGCGTTTTGGCATCACCTGCGCCGTTCAGCGCCTGCGTCATCACCATCGCGATGCCGTAGAAAATGTATCCCGAGCCGATAATCATCAAGGCGCGCGAAGCAAATTGCACGACGGCTTCTTCCTGCGTAAAAATGCGCACGATCGGTTCGGAGAAAAACAAAAAGAGCAGCGTTACGAAGGTCATGAACACCACCGTGTATTTCGTCGTGAGCATGACGCTGTCGGCCGCGCGCTGCAATTGTTTTGCCCCGAGATTTTGTCCGACCAACGTAGCTGCGGCATTGCTGAGCCCCCACGCCGGCAGAATGAAAAACACGACGTTGCGGAACGCGACCTGGTAACCGGCCGATGCTACGGTGCCGCCGGTTTCAGCCACGAGGCGCGTGAGCACCACCCAGCTTCCGCTCGCCATGATGAATTGAAACGTGGCCGGCCATGCGATGCCGAAGAGGTTGCGGATGATGGCGCCGTCGAAACGGAAATCC
Source organism: uncultured Flavobacteriales bacterium (assembly GCA_946478675.1). Next base: position 9,017 of record CAMLEF010000152.1, read on the forward strand.
GATTTCTGAATTTTCAGGATGCCGCTGCCTTTGAACAGGTGATAGCATTGATAAAGCACACCCGAGCTGCGGCCGATCACCGTTGCGATCGCTGCGCCTTTCAACCCGAAGAAATGAATGAACAGCGGGCAGAGCACGATGTTGGTGCCGCTCGCGATCCACAGGCTGCGCATGGCCATCGTCGCATCGCCGGCGCCGCGGAAAATGCCGTTGATGAGGAACAGCAGCAGGATGGCCGCGCTTCCGCCGATGAGAATGCGCGTGAAGATTGCTCCATCGCGCACCACTTCTTCGCTGGCGCCCATCATGCGGAGAATGTCGGCAGCGAAAATGACGCCGCACGCGCTCAGCACGACAGTCGCCATCATCGCCATCAGCAGTGATTGTGCACCGGCATGCGCTGCGCCCCGCGCGTTCTTCTCACCGATCCTTCGCGCCACGACCGCTGTAGCCGCAGTGCTCAGGCCGATCGCGAGCGAATAGATAATCGTGATGACGGATTCCGTGAGGCCGACGGTGGCGATCGCATTCTTGCCGAGCTTGCTGACGAAAAACATGTCGACGACAGCAAACACGCTTTCCAGGCTCAGCTCGAGGATCATCGGCACAGCGAGCAGGATCACGGCGCGGGAGATGCTTCCCTGTGTGTAATCGAGCTGTTCGCCGCGCAGTGATTGCCGCACTGCGGACCAGAATTTCTGAAGTGTTCCTTGTGACATAAATTTCGGGCGGGCGGCAAAAATAGACTATTGCCGCTTACGCCGCCATCGCCTGCTTCATTTTCAGACGGCGGTGGTAGAGGAAATACGAAGCGATCAGCGGCAAGGCGAAGACGAGCACCGACAGCGCATCGGAGAAGGACATCTTTGCTGCCAGGGAATAAAACGCACCGAGCAGATCGAACGTGAGGCCTGCGTACGCCCATTCTTTGATACGCGGAAATCCCGGCACGAGGATCGCGATCACGCCGAGAATTTTCGCCCAGCTGAGGAACACAACCATGTAGGAAGGATAGCCGATCTCCCCGAAAAACTTCGTGGCGTTATTCATGTCGGCGAGACTCCCGAAAGATGAGGAG
>CAMLEF010000153.1 GCA_946478675.1 uncultured Flavobacteriales bacterium
CCACGGGAAATTGTAGCCGTCCCATCCGACCACGTCGAACGGATGCGTGGCGTACACGATCTCGTGCAGCATGTTTTCCTTTTTCACTTTCAAGACGAAATCACCTTTTTCATCGTACGTCTCGAGCTCGTTCGGCAATTTGAAATCGCGCTCGCAGAACGGTGAATGCTCCAGCAACTGGCCGGAAGCGTTCTTGTAGCGTTTCGGCGTGTAGATCGGGTGAAAGCTTTCGAGATAAAAGAGGCGGTTGTCTTCCGTTTCGAAATCGACCTGGTAGATCATGCCGCGCGGGATGATGAGGTAATCGCCGTATTCGAAATCGATATTTCCCATGAACGTGCGCAGCTTGCCTTTGCCTTTGTGGATGAAGATCATCTCATCGGCGTCGGCGTTCTTGTAGAAATATTCGCGGAGGCTTTTGCGCGGGGCGGCGAGGCCCATCACACAATCACTGTTCAGCATCAGCGGCGTGCGGCTGTCGAGAAAATCATCCTGCGGCTGGACCTGGAAACCCTGCAGCAGCATCGGCCTGATGTTTTTCGCCACCGCCACTTTCGGCGTCACGTCGGTAGATTTCAGGATTTCTTTGATCTGCGTCGGGCGCTGGCATTGATAGAGCAACGAAGAAAGTCCGCTGAACCCTTCCGTTCCGAAGAGCTGCTCGTAATAAATGCCGCCCGTATTCTTTTCGAAAACAGTATGCCGCTTCTGCGGGTAACGGCCCAGGTGATGATAAATTGGCATGTTGAATTTTTTAGCGGGTAATAAGCTTCAAATCTAAAAATACTGCGCCGAAAAGCCCATGACAATTATCATTAATGTGCTAATGCGAGAATGTGCTAATCTGCTAATGCCCGCAGTGCAGCGCACATTAAAAATTGAAGATTGAACATTGAAATATTCTTTTCACGGAAAGAGATTCTCCCAAAAGAACATTTCAATCTTCAATCTTCAATGCGGGAAGAATGTGCGCATTAGCACATTGGCATATTAGCAAATTAGCACATTACTTCTTCCCAATCACCGGGCGAAGCCGGCTATGATAAAGTGATTTCGCGCCGACGGCTTTTCCTTCCGCACGGAGCTTCGCGCGTTCTTCTTCCGGCAGCTTCGACCAGCTGCGGCATTCTTCGGAACAGTAACCTTCCATCTTCTTCGCGCAGTCGGGGCATTGGATGAACAGCACGTGGCAATCGCTGTTGGCGCAGTTCACGTGATGGTCGCACACCGCACCGCACTGGTGACAATTCGCAATCACATCGTCCGTAATGCGCTCGCCGAGACGCTCATCGAAGACGAAATTTTTGCCGATGAATTTCGAAGGCAGTTTCGCCTGCTTCACCTGCCGCGCGTATTCGATGATGCCGCCGTAAAGCTGGTTCACGTCCTTGAAGCCATGATGCTTCAGCCACGCGCTCGCTTTTTCGCAGCGCACGCCGCCGGTGCAGTACATGAGAATTTTCTGATCCTCTTTTCCCTTCAGCTCATCGAGCACCATCGGCAGCTCTTCCTTGAACGTATCCGCATGCGGCAAAATCGCATTCTCAAAATGACCGACTTCGCTTTCGTAATGATTGCGCATGTCCACCACCACTACGCCCGGTGTTTCCAGCGCCTGGTTGAATTCGACCGCCGTAAGATGGTTGCCCACATTCGTGACGTCGAAGCTATCGTCCGGCAATCCGTCGGCCACGATCTTGTGCTTCACTTTCATCGTGAGGCGGAAGAACGATTTGCCGTCGTCTTCCACAGCGATCTTGAACGGCACGTTCTCGAATTCACGATGCGCATACAACTTCTGGCGGAACTGCTCGAAATAATGTTCCGGAATAGAGATCTGCGCATTGATGCCTTCGCGCGCCACGTACACACGGCCGAAAACGCCGAGCTCGTTCCATTCCCGCCAGAGCGCATTCCGCATCTTCTGCGGCTGATCGATGATCACGTAGCGATAAAAAGAAAGCGTTACCCGGCGGAAGTCTTCGTCCATCAGGCGCTGCCGCATTTCGTCGCGGCTGACTCGGTTGTAGAGTGAAGGCATTATCAATTCAATTCGTTGTTCGTGCTTCAATGAGCTGACGCATCGGAAGATGCGGAGCAGGCGGGCCGCCCCGGTCCCCGTGTCGCCGGGCTATTCCCTGCCCGACTCCGAAGGAGGCGGGCCTGCCCGAAATCATTTCAAGACGGGCCTGCCCGAATCATTTTGAAGCGGGCCGGCCTGATTTATTCAGAAGCGCGCCTGCCCCGGATTTTCCAAAAACGGACCTGCCCGAAAATTCCTGCTACGGACAGCGGTGCAGCATTAAAATCTACCGCCGCAAAAATACGCGACACAAAATTTTCCGCGTCTGACATTTGTCATCCCGCTACACTTTCCGTCCCCGGTGTTTAAACTGCGAACTTTCTACCCGGAGTTCACCGCCAACGCGCGAACGTCGTTATCTTTGGAACCTTCATCCATTTTACATGACAGACACCATTCTCGTGATCGGCTCTTCCGGCCAGATCGGCACTGAATTAGTAATGGAGCTGCGCGCCCGCTACGGCTCTTCCAACGTCATCGCTTCCGACCTCAAACCCGGCTCGGCGGAAGTCATGGAGAGCGGCCCCTTCGAAACCCTCGACGCGCTCGACAAAGACGCGATTTATGCGGTCGTCAAAAAGCATAAGGTCACACAGGTGTATCTGCTCGCCGCGCTGCTTTCCGCAACGGCCGAGAAAAACCCGATGTTCGCCTGGAAGCTCAACATGGAAAGCCTCTTCCACGTGCTCGAAATGGGCCGTGAGAAGCTCATCCAGAAGATCTACTGGCCGAGCTCCATCGCCGTTTTCGGCCCCACCACCCCGCGCGAAAACACGCCGCAGTACACCGTTATCGAGCCCACTACCGTTTACGGGATCAGCAAGCAGGCCGGCGAGCGCTGGTGCGAATGGTATTTCAACAAATACGGCGTCGACACGCGCAGCCTGCGTTACCCCGGCCTCATCGGCTGGAAATCGGCACCCGGCGGCGGCACGACGGATTACGCCGTCCACATTTTCCACGAAGCGCTGAAGCACAATTCCTACGAATGCTTCCTCTCGGAAAACACGATGCTCCCGATGATGTACATGCCCGACGCCATCCGCGCCACCATCAGCATCATGGAAGCGCCGGCCGAAAACATCAAAATCCGCGGCGCCTACAACCTGGCCGGCATGAGCTTTTCCCCGAAAGAAATTGCTGCCGGGGTAGCCAAACATTCTCCCGGCTTTACGATCACCTACAAGCCCGACTTCCGCCAGCAGATCGCCGACAGTTGGCCCGGCAGTATCGACGACAGCGCGGCCCGCAAAGACTGGGGCTGGAAACCCGAATTCGACCTGGCGAAAATGACGTCGGATATGTTTATCAACCTCAGCAAGAGCGTTGTTCAAAAGTAGAGCTGTTAAAATTTGAAACCCCGGCATGGTTTCTGCGTAAAACCCAGCAATAACACCGCATAGAGCCGGGAAGGCTTATTTTTCGTCGAAGGTATAAGAGGGTTTATCGAATTCCCGCAACTTTATAGCTGCTGTTAATCTATTTCTTAAAAAAATATCAGTAATGTTGAACTAGGGTACCTGCCCCCGAAATATTGCTGCCGGATGAAAAAATCTACCCTTGTACTGCTGTTCATCTTGTCATCTGCCGGCGTAGCCTTTTCCATGGCCGCCGATACCAATTACACCGACCCCGCAGGCAAACGCCAGGGCTGGTGGGTGATCCTCGGCAAGATGCGTCCCGAAAAGAAAGGCTACAGCCCTGATTCCAAAATCGAAGAAGGCAATTATAAAGACAGCCAGAAGACCGGTGTCTGGATCGAATATTTCCCGAACGGAAACAAAAAAAGCGAGCTCACCTTCGTCAACAACCGCCCCAACGGACATGCCGTCATGTACAATGAGAACGGCACCAAATCCGAAGAAGGCACGTGGGTCGGCACGCGCTGGGTCGGCGACTATCATCTCTATTACGAAGACGGCACCGAACGCCAGGATTTCAACTACAACCAGCTCGGCCAGCGCGAAGGCAAACAGGTGTACAAGCACCCGAACGGCCAGGTCGCCATCGAAGTGGAAATGAAAGCCGGCAAAGAAGAAGGCTGGAAAAAAGAATACGACGAGAACGGCAACCTCATCCGCGAGACGTTCTTCAACGGCGGCGTGATCGACCCGGCGAAAACCAAAACCTACGACGCGCCGAAAACCCCGCCCGCAAAGGCCCCGGAAGAAAAAGAGATCAAAGGCACCGCGCCCACCGTTACCGATCCGAACTTCAAGCCGAACAAAGGCACCTTCAACGGTGAAGGCGACTGGATCCTTTACCGCAACGGCCAGATCACGATGAAAGGCACGTTCCACAACAAGAAGCTCATCAACGGCGAGGAACGCATCTACGACAACAACGGCCTGCTCGTCATGATCAAGCTCTATAAAGACGGTAAATACGTCGGTAACGGGCCCCTCCCATCAGACGCCAACAAATAGCATTTCCTTTACAGGAATCAGGAGCAGACAAGTCCCGGCCGGAAAATGGCGGGACTTGTTTGTTTTTTGTAACTTTAATGCGTCCGGTTCGTAAAAACGAACGTCCTTTTCACACACAACCCTGGATGAAACACTTTACTCTGGCGATTTTATTATTGTTGGGTTCGCGCGTGGCTTTTGCAGCCGCAGGGGATACGACCCAGCAGATCGGCGTTGACGGCAAGCGTATCGGCTATTGGATCATTTACGGCCGCATGCAATCGGATAAAGCCTATGCGGCGGATGCCAAAGTCGAAGAAGGTAATTACAACAATGGCCTGAAAGTCGGCAAATGGATCCACTATTACCCGACCGGTAAAAAGCAAAGCGAATACACCTACGTCAACAACCGTCCCAACGGCCCCGGCATTACCTATTACGAAAACGGTAACAAGCAGGAAGAAGGCACCTGGGTCAATACGAAATGGGTCGGTGAATACCATCGCTATTACGAAGATGGCACCGAGAACCAGTCGTTCAACTATTCCCAGCTCGGCCAGCGCGACGGCAAACAGGTTTACAAAAACCCGAACGGCACGCTGCAGATCGAAGTCACCATGAAAGGCGGCAAGGAAGAAGGCTGGAAAAAAGAATACGACGAAAACGGCAACCTCATCCGCGAAACCTTCTTCAACGGCGGCGTCATCGATCCTTCGAAAACGAAAGAATACCCGCACAAAACGACGTCTAAACCGAATACACCGGTCGTCGATGGCGCAGGTTCTCCGCCCCCGCCGCCCCCGCCGCCGCCCGCAAAATGGAACGGCGAAGGCCAGTACACGCTCATGCGCAACGGGCAGGTCAGCCAGAAAGGCATTTTCCACCTCTTCAAGCTCGTCGACGGTGAAGCGTATTTCTACGACAACAACGGCATGCTGCTGCAGATTAAAAAATACAAAGCCAGCAAATACGTAGGCGATTCCCCGCTTCCGGCCGACGCGAACAAATAACATTGCACGAAACACCAAATGAAGAACCTCTTCCGTAAATGGGAGAGGTTTTTTGTTTTAATGAGAAGAAAGCGCAGTTGGAGAAAAGGGGGGCTATTCAGAAACTTTATCGGGCATTCGTTCATTCGGACATTCGTGAACTGCAACAAACCGAATTTCCGAATGACCGAATGACCGGGTTTCCGAATAACCGTTTTCCTACCTTTGTTTTCCTTTCATTTTTATGTCTACGCAACCTCTTTACATCCATAATACGCTGACGCGTAAAAAGGAGCTGTTCAAGCCCATCAACGCTCCTTTCGTCGGCATGTACGTTTGCGGGCCTACCGTTTACAGCGACGTGCACATCGGGAATTGCCGCACGTTTACTTCGTTCGATATCATGTTCCGTTACCTCACGCACATCGGTTACAAAGTGCGTTACGTGCGCAACATCACCGACGTCGGTCACCTGGAAGATGAGAATGCCGGCGAAGGTGAAGACCGCATCGCGAAAAAAGCGCGCCTGGAAAAGCTCGAGCCGATGGAGATCGTGCAGCGTTATACGTTCGGCTTCCACGAAGTAACGTCCCTGCTCAACCTGCTTCCGCCGAGCATCGAGCCTTCTGCTACCGGCCACATCATCGAGCAGATCGAGAAGACGCAGAAAATTCTCGACGAAGGTTACGCTTACGAAAAGAACGGCACCGTTTATTTCGACGTCGAGAAATTCGCGCAGAAACATAATTACGGCATTCTCTCCGGCCGCACGCTGGACGATCAGCAGAACAACACGCGTGAGCTCGACGGCCAGGAGGAAAAACGCGGCCGCCTCGATTTTGCGCTCTGGAAAAAAGCGAAGCCGGAGCACATCATGCGCTGGAATTCTCCCTGGGGCGAAGGTTTCCCGGGATGGCATCTCGAATGCTCGGCGATGAGCCGCAAGTACCTCGGCGAAACGTTCGACATCCACGGCGGCGGCATGGACCTCATCCCGACGCACCACACGAATGAAATTGCGCAGAGCGTCGGTTGCTGTGGTGCGGCGCCGGTGAACTACTGGATCCACACGAATATGCTTACGGTGAACGGACAGAAAATGTCGAAGTCGCTGGGCAACGTGTTTCTCCCGGTGGAATTGTTCACGGGCAGAAAGCTGGCGGCAGATTCACCGGGCGCAACACCTTCGCTGGCGAAGCTCGAAGGAAAGCATCCGCTCTTCGACAAAGCGTATTCGCCGATGACGGTGCGCTTCTTCATGCTGCAGACGCATTACTCGAGCACGCTCGATTTCTCCAATGAAGCGCTGCAGGCTTCCGAAAAAGGATTCCGCAAACTGATGGAAGCGATGCGCGTGCTGCAAAAGCTGAAACCGTCGGCCACGTCGAGCGTCGATATCGCAACGCTGAAGAAGAATTGCTACGCCGCGATGAACGACGATTTCAACACGCCCGTGCTCGTAGCCCAATTGTTCGACGCCGTGCGCATCATCAATTCCGTGAACGACGGCAAAGAATCGCTCAGCGAAACCGATCTCGCCGGATTGAAAAGCATTATCAGCGCTTTCGTTTTCGACGTGCTCGGATTGAAAGACGACGTGATGGAAAGCGCGGGTGAAGTCACCGACGGGCTCATGCAGCTCATCATTCGCATGCGCGCCGACGCCCGTTCCAAAAAAGATTTCGCCACTTCCGATCTTGTGCGTGACGAGCTGGGGAAACTGCACATCGTCCTGAAAGACGGCAAAGAAGGCACCAGCTGGGAAATCAAATCGTAAATACGTTGAAGGGTTGGTTAATTTGGATAGTTGGTATGGATCTAAGCCGACAACCGAACCAACTCTACCAACCATCCAACCCAACCAACCACTCCGCATGAAACGCGTCCTCTTCTTCGCAGCTGTTACCGCTCTTTTCCTCGGCAGCTGTACGAATGAAAACAACGAACACGGCAACACGCCCGATACGCCGCAGGTGGAAACGCCGAAGAAGCCGCGCATCAAAGGCCCGGATTTCAATGCGGATTCCGCTTACGCGCACATCAAAACGCAGGTGGCGTTCGGCCCGCGCATTCCCGGTTCCAAGCCGCATGCCGCCTGCGCCGATTTTATGGTGGCGAAGCTGAAAAGCTACGGCCTCGATGTACAGCTGCAAACCACGGCCGCAACGTTCCGCGGTACGATGGTGACGATGAAAAACATTTTCGCGCAGTACAAGCCCGAGCGCAAGGATCGTGTGCTGCTGCTCGCGCATTGGGACACGCGCCCCGTGGCGGATGAAGATGACGTCGACAAAGACAAACCGTTCGATGGCGCGGATGACGGCGGAAGCGGTGCAGCGGTGTTGCTCGAGATGGCGCGCGTGCTGCAGCAGCAGGATCCGAACATCGGCGTCGATTTGTTGCTCGTTGATGCGGAAGACGGCGGCGATAACGGCGGCCCGAGCGACGGATGGTGCCTCGGATCGCAGTATTGGGCGAACAACAAACCGAAAGATTACCAGCCGCGTTACGCCATTCTCCTCGATATGGTCGGCGGAAAAAATCCGCAGTTCCCGCGCGAAGGAACCGGTGTGCATTTTGCGCCGGAAGTCGTGGAGAAAGTCTGGGATGCGGCGGCGAAACTCGGTTACGGCAACGTATTCATCAATGACATCACCGGCGAAACCACGGACGACCATTTGTTCATCAACCAGTACGCGCGCATTCCCGCGATCGACATCGTGCATTATAACATGCAGACCCTATCGTACCCGTCCTGGCACCATCGTCACAGCGACAACATGGACGTCATCGATCCGAACACGCTGAAGATGGTCGGAACGGTGCTGGTGGATGTGCTCTACAATGAGATGCCGGCAGTAAAATGACCGGCAGAATTTTCGTTGAACAAAATTGAACCACAATAGGCACATAGATCTCATAGCACTATTGTGTCCTATGTTTCTATTGTGGTTCAATAAAGGTGCTTCATGCTGCCAACCTCCTCCTATACAGGAAGAATTTTCTCTTAAAGTCCTGGGGTTCATTGCCCGGTTACAAAAACCGCCCATTATTCACCGCCGGCTTATCAACACCTGCGGTGCACTTTTCAACATTTCGCCGGAGATATTCACACCGTCTTTGATTTCACCGCGGGCTGGCCTTTCTTTGGGTTCCTGACTAAAAGAAATGAAAAAAGCCCTCTCCCTCATTCTTCTTTTCACCGCTGGAATGGTCATGTCCCTCCACGCGGAGCTCGTATGGAAAACCGGGTACATCATCCTGAATTCCGGCGATTCCATTAAAGGTGATATTCGTGTCAACACGAAAAAGGACCTGCCGCTTTTCCAGAAAGTCGCACTGAAGCAGGGCGAATCCTCCAAGACGTACAAGCCGGAACAGGTAAAAGAGTACGGTTTTGAAAACAACCGTTTCCTCTCCCGCAAAGTCGACGGCGAACAGCAGTTCCTCAAAGTGATCTCTTACGGCCGCATCATCCTGTTCGAGCTCCAGTTCGAAATGCAGCGCGGTGACGAGATGATCGTCGACAAAGATTATTACATGGAGAAAAACGACGGTTCCGGCTCCGTGGAGAAAGTGAAAAAATTCAAGAAGGTTGTTGCCGAGCTGATGTCGGATAATTCCGATCTCGTGCAGCGCGTTCAGAACGAGGATAAGAAATACGAAGTTGCAGACATGCAGCAGGTCGTAGAAGAATACAACACCTGGTACGAACAGCAGAACGGCTCCTATCAGGGCTCTCGTTAAAAGTTTCCCTTAGTAGTAGTTTCCGCCGACGGCCCTGTTACAGCAATGTGACAGGGCCGCCTGGTATAAAGCAGGTGGAGACGCGATGGGCTTTTTTTTCCGAATGAAATTTTGTGCCGCGTCTCCACCGCTTTATACCAGGGTTCGTCGTCAGGAAATTTTCTGTTATGCTGGAAATTTCTGTGGAGATAAATCCTTGTAGTATTGCGGTGAAAATGAGCAACTATTTTTAAGCTGCACCTGCTTGTTTTCCGAGGGATTCTGCGGCTTTGTAGCTATCTTTATTCCTCATTTTCCACCCGCATTTTCCCAATGAACAAGAAGCTTTTTCTCCTCGACGCTTACGCGCTGATCTATCGCTCTTATTTTGCTTTTGCCAATAACCCGCGCATCAGTTCCAAAGGCCTGAATACGTCGGCCATCTTCGGCTTTACCAACACGCTGCTGGAGATCATCAAGAAAGAACAGCCCACGCACCTGGCCGTCGTGTTCGATACCGCCGAGCCGACGCATCGCCATACGGAATTCACCGAATACAAAGCCAACCGCGAAGAGATGCCGGAAGATCTTGCGAAAGCGATCCCGTACATCTACCAGCTCCTCGACTCGCTCAACATTCCTGCGCTCGAGTCCGACGGCTTCGAAGCGGACGACGTGATCGGAACGCTCGCGAAAAAAGCGGAACAGCACGGCTTCCTCACGTACATGATGACGCCGGATAAAGATTACGGCCAACTCGTTTCGGAAAATATTTTCATTTACAAGCCCGGGTACAAAGGCGGCCCCGCTGAAAAGCTCGGCGTGAAAGATA
>CAMLEF010000154.1 GCA_946478675.1 uncultured Flavobacteriales bacterium
ATCCCCGAATGGACGAACAACCCGGTCACGCAAGGCGTCATGGATACGCGCTTCTATTCCGGCAACATGCTCTTCACGTATCTCTGGGGAAATCTTTCATCGACGTTGCCGGAGCTGCTGCTCAATTATGCCGCCACGCCGCTCTTCCTTGCGGGATGGTTCTTTTTCTTCCGCGACAAGAAATTCCGCAACGAAAAGTTTCTTTACCTGCTGCTGGCCGCATTAGCAGTGCTCGCTTATTTCCTTTTCGAATTGAACCTCATCGCAACGGTACACGATTATTATCTCTTCCCGTTCCTGCCGCTGATCTTCCTGGTCGTAACGTTCGGCGCATTCCGATTGCTTTCCGTAAAAAAATTAAAAGTCGTGGTGATGGTGCTGCTGCTGATTTTGCCGTTGACCGCGTTCCTCCGCATCGACAGTCGCTGGGACCGTCCCGGGTTCAACCGCGACATCATGGATCATGCGGCAGAGCTTCGTGCGGCGCTTCCGGAAGACGCGAAGCTCATCACCGCCAATGACGTTTCCGGTCACATCTGGCTGTATTACCTCGATCGCCAGGGCTGGAATTTCTCCGACGATAAAATGGATCTTTCATTAGTGAAACAGCATATCGCGGAAGGCGCAACGTATTTCGTTTCCGACTCGCGCGTGCTGGAACAGCAATTATCCGATGCGGAATTGCTCGGCGAAAAAGCAGCGGACATCGGCACTATCCGTGTCTTTCGTCTACACACTGCCTCCAACGGCGATTCCAGCAATAACACAATACGTTGAATAGCTATCTTTAAAAAAGTTTTCTGCGCGAAATTTTGCAGACAAACAGTACACCAATCCTTTCCAACCACACAATGAAAAAACTCTTACCTCTCCTGCTCATCGCCCTCGCCTGCTTCAGCTTCAAAGGTGAAAAGAAAGCTTACCAGCTTTTCGACAGCAAAGGAAAAGCCGTCACTTACGACGAGCTGCTGGCTGCGGCCAAACAAGCGGACATCGTCATGTTCGGCGAGCTGCATGATAATCCCATCGTTCACTGGCTCGAGCTTTCACTGGAGAAAGATCTTTACGATGCGAAAAAAGAAAAGCTCGTGCTCGGCGCTGAAATGTTCGAAGCCGACGACCAGATCATCCTGAACGAATACCTCGCCGGGAAACTTTCGGAGAATACGTTTAAAGACGAAGCAAAACTCTGGGGCAACTACGGCACCGACTACAAACCGCTCGTCGATTTCGCGAAAGGCAATCGTATCCCGTTCATCGCAACGAACGTGCCGCGTCGCTATGCGAACCTCGTTTACAAACGCGGCCTCGGCGCACTCGACAGCCTCGACACCGAAGCGAAAAAATGGATCGCCCCGCTGCCGATCGCTTACGACAGCACCGTTCGCGCCTACAAAGAGATCTTCGAAAATGCAGGCGGCCACGGCGGACAAAACCTTCCGAAATCACAAGCGGTGAAAGACGCGACGATGGCGCACTTCATCCTGCAGAACTGGACGCCGGGAAAAACCTTCCTGCATTTCCAGGGCGCGTACCACAGCAACAACAACTCCGGCATCGTGTGGTATCTCCAGAAGAGCAACCCGAAGCTGAAGATCCTCGTGATCTCCTCCACCACGCAAACGAATGTCGACACGCTCGATGACGGCACCACCGGCTCCGGCGACTTCATCATCTGCGTTCCCGAAGACATGACGCGCACGCAGCAGTAAGAGCTTCGCGTACGCAGCATAGCAAAAGGGTCGACCAGTGGTCGACCCTTTTGCTATGCTGCTGCGACGTTGTTCGCTATTTGTTTTTCTCGAGCTCAGCCGTCAGCTTCTCCCACTCTTCCATCTTCGCCTCAAGCTTCTTTTTCATCTCTTCGTAGCGACCGAAAGTTTCCTTGTCACTGATCACCTTGTCGTACTGCGCGGGATCGAGCAGCTGGTCGTCGATCTTTTTGATGGAAGCCTCGAGCTTTGCGATCTCCTCTTCCGATTTCGTGATGCGATTCTTCAGCTGGTTGATCTCTTTCTGCTTCTGGCGATGCTCTTCGCTGTCGGATTTGGTTTCCGTTGCAGGAGCCGGCGCCGGCGTTGATTGCTTCTGCGAAAAGACGTCTTTCATCTCGAGATCCGAGAGGTGATCGATCTTGCGCGTGCGCAGGAACTCGTAAACGTCGCCGACATGCTGCTTCACTTTTCCGCTGCGGAACTCGAACACTTTCGACGTGAGCCCCTGGAGGAAATCACGGTCGTGCGAAACGACGATCAGCGTACCGTCGAAATTCAGCAGCGCCTGTTTCAGCACGTCTTTCGAACGCATGTCGAGGTGGTTCGTCGGTTCGTCAAGCACGAGCAGGTTGTGCGGGTGCAGGAGCAGGCGGCAGAGCGCCAGGCGCGTCCGTTCTCCGCCCGAAAGCACTTTCACTTTTTTATCGACGTCTTCGCCGCTGAACAGGAACGAACCGAGCAGCCCGCGCACCTGTTTGCGGACATCGCCGATCGCCAGCTCATCGATCGTATCGAAAACTGTTTTATCCGGATCGAGCATGTCCGCGTCATCCTGCGCGAAGTAACCGACGTTCACGCTGAAGCCGGTTTTCACCACACCTTTCGTCGCCTTCTCTTCATCCATGATCAGGCGGATCATCGTCGATTTACCTTCACCGTTACGGCCGACAAACGCAACACGGTCTTCGCGTTCGATCTCGAAATCCACATCGGAGAAGATCGTTTTATCGCCGTACGATTTCGTTGCTTCTTTCGCTTCCACGACTACTTTGCCGGAGCGCGGCGCGGGAGGAAAACGGAAACGGATCGCCTGCGTATCGTCGTCGTCCACTTCGATCACTTCGATCTTGTCGAGCTTCTTGATGAGCGACTGCGCGAAGGAAGCCTTGTTCGCTTTCGCACGATACTTGTCGATGAGCTGTTCCGTTTTATCAATGAATTTCTGCTGGTTCTTCGCGGCCGCCATCTGCGTATCGCGACGTTCCTTGCGCAGCACGAGATAACGGGAATAATTCGCTTTGTAATCGTGAATTTTCCCCAGCGAAATTTCGATCGTGCGATTCGTGAGGTTATCGAGAAACGCTTTATCGTGCGAAACGATCACGACGGCGCCGTAATAATCCTGCAGGAACGTTTCGAGCCACTGGATCGATTCGATATCGAGGTGGTTCGTCGGTTCGTCAAGAAGAAGCAGGTTCGGTTTCTGAAGAAGAATTTTCGCCAGCTCGATGCGCATGCGCCATCCGCCGCTGAACTCATCCGTGAGGCGATTGAAGTCTTTTCGCTCGAAGCCGAGGCCCATCAGCGTCTGTTCGATCTGCGCATCCACGGAACCGCCGTCGAGCACGTGCAATCGCTCGTTCGCATCGTTCAGCTCCTGGATGAGGTTCATGTACTCGTCCGATTCGTAATCGGTGCGGATCGTGAGCTGCTCGCCCAGCCAGGTAATGCGTTCTTCCAGCTTGCGCAGCTCGGCAAACGCGGTAGAGGTTTCATCGAACACCGTACGGCCGAGGCTGGCAGCCATGTCCTGCTTGAGGTAGCCGATGGAAAAATCGTTGGGCTTGGCGATGTCGCCGCTCGTAGGACGCTGCTCCCCGGCAATAATTTTCATCAGCGTCGATTTTCCTGCACCGTTTTTTCCGGCCAGGCCGATACGGTCGCGGGGATTAATCAGGAAAGAGATACCGTCATACAGCGTAAATCCGCCGAAACTGACCGTGAGATTGTTAACAGATAGCATTGCGGGTGCAAAGGTACGGCCTTACGGGGGAAAATCGGGCTGTCCAATGAAAATTAGCAGTGACGGGGAATATGCAGCAGTTAAATAATCTTAAGCAATACAGGTTCGGTCATTCGGTCATTCGGAAAAAAAGGCAGTATCTAAAAATCTAATATCCCCAATTTCCGAATGACCGAATGCCCGAATAACCGAATGCCCGAATGCCCGAATAACCGAATAACCGAATAACCGAATCCCCACTCTTTTCTACCTTTACTCTCCTTCAACACGAACCATGTCCAACCTCCGCACCAACGTCCTCACCGGTATCCTGATTTTCATCGGCATCGTGCTCGTTGTGGCGGTGGCGTTCGGGTTCTGGTACATTCGTTCGATCCTGCTGTACATTCTCATCGCGGCGGCGCTCACCATGATCACGCGACCGGTGGAAAAATGGCTGGAACGGCGGCGCATCCGCAAACAGAAAATTCCCCGCTCGATCCGCGCGCTCATCATCCTGCTCGGCATTTACGCTGTCGTTTTCCTCTTCATTTCGATCTTCATTCCCGTTATCGTCGACGAAGCCACGATCCTTTCGAACGTCGACACGAGCAAGCTTTCGGTAGCGCTGCACGAGCCGATTATGAAGCTGGAAAATGCATTCTCGAGCATGCAGCAGCCGGGACAACCGCACCAGACGCTCGAGCAATACATCCAGTCGACGGCCACAGGATTGCTCAACGTGGCGCAGGTTTCTTCCGTCGCGAACAGTGTCGTTTCGATGGCGACACAGATCTTCGTCGCGTTTTTCGTGATCTCGTTCTTCACCTTTTTCTTCGTGAAAGATGGCCCGGTGATCTTCGAAATGGTGCTGCTCCTTTCGCCGTCGAAACATTCGAAAAGCGTGCGCAACATCATCGCCGATACGCAGAAGATGCTGTCGAAATATTTCACGGGCGTGCTGATCGACATCGTTTTTGTAGCGACGTTCGTGAGCTGCGGCATGGCGCTGCTCGGCGTGAAAAATGCGATCATCATCGGCCTGTTCGCCGGCGTCATGAACATCATTCCCTACATCGGGCCGCTGATCGGCGGAGCATTTGCATTGGTGATCGGCGTTTCCACCAACCTCGAAATGGATTTTCATACACAGCTGCTGCCGCTGATGCTGAAGATCATGCTCGTTTTCGTGGCAATGAACCTCACCGACGGTTTCCTCGTGCAGCCCTACATTTTCAGCAAACGCGTGCGCGCCCACCCGATCGAAATTTTCACCGTCATCCTCGTTGCCGGAAGTCTTGCAGGAATCGGCGGAATGATTGCGGCGGTGCCGGTGTATACGGTGCTGCGCATCATCGCGCGTGAGTTCATGAGCAAATACAAATTCGTGCAGCGCCTCACCGATGAAATGCCTTCACGCAAAGAAAACGCGGAAGGAAGAGAACTTTAAAATCGTTTTTTTATGATCCGGAAAGAGACCCTTGATTTTCTCCGCAAGCTGAAGAAGAACAACAACCGCGATTGGTTCGAGAAAAACAAACCGCATTATCTCGCCGCGAAAGAAGACGTCGAGAAAAGTCTGGCCGCCATCCTGAAAGGCATCCGCGCTTTCGACAAACGTTTCACGGAAGACATGGAAGCGAAAAAATTCATCTTCCGCATTTACCGCGACGTTCGTTTTTCCAAAGACAAGCGCCCATACAAAACGAACATCGGCGCGAGCATCAATCCCGGCGGAAAAATGATGCAGGTGCCCGGTTATTACATGCACATCGAGCCGGGTGAAGCGTTCCTCGCCGGCGGCATGTGGATGCCCGAAGCGCCGCTCCTCGCGAAGATCCGCCAGGAGATCGATTACAACTTCAACGAATTCAAAAAGATCGTCAGCGACAAAACGTTTAAAAAATATTTCAAAACACTGAGCACCGAAGATTCGCTTTCCACCACGCCGAAAGGCTACGCGAAAGATCATCCCGCAATCGAATTCCTCAGGCTGAAAAGCTTCATCGTCGTCGCCGACCTTCCCGACAAAGACGTGCTCTCGAAAAATTTCACGAAGAAAGCCGCAGAGATCTGCAAAGCGATGAAACCGCTGAACGATTTCCTGCAGCGGGCGATCGACTAAAAAAGAGAGGTACGACAGTTTCGGGAATCTATCGGGCATTCGGTCATTCGGTCATTGGGTGTTTAAACCCAGCCGGTTTTTCCGAATGACCGAATGCCCGACAACCGACCGACCGGCCAACTGTCAATAATGCCAGAGATCGCTTTCGAAATCCATGATATCCGTCTTCACGCGTTCCGCTTCCAGCAAAGCATCGAGACCGGTTTCATATTGCGGGATCGAGCGGTCGTATACGTTCGATTCTTTGTGCACGTAGCTGCTGAACATCCGCTTCTGGAACATATCGTCATACGTTAACGGCATGGCGTAATTCTGCCCCAGGAAAACGCGTTGCTTCGCAATGAGCGGTCGCAGCTGCGGAAAATAAATCCAGAACAGCGGCATGTAACCGATCACTTCGCCGGTCGACGGATCTTTTTTCCCGGTGAGCGGACAGATGCCGATGATGCGCACGTCCATCACGGAACGCTGCTTGTCGAAGAACCAATCTTCCTTCAGCCAGTACGCGAGAATATCGGAACCTTTGATCTCGTTGTAGATCGTGTCTTTGTAATACGTTCCGGGATTGTACGGATCTTCCATATCGACGATATCCGTATCGATGAGCACGCCGGCGACTTGTTCTCGCGTCATCTTCACTTTGAATTCATCATCGAGCGCGGGGTTGTCGAAGGCCGTGACGCAGCCGTTCAGCACGCCGCATTTGATCAGGTCGAATAAATTTTCCAACCCGTTGTGTGGCGTCTCCGGGTAATAATACGGATGGTTCATTTTCTCGCGAAGATCGATCGTGCGCCAGATGCGTTTCGACCACATTACGTCCGCTTCCCGCACGAACGGGTAAGCGACAGGTTTGCGGATAGCGGGCGACAAAACACCACCGGGCGCCGTCGTATCGCTCTGGATACAGCTGGAACATTGCGCGGAAGCCCTGGTGGCGAAAAAAAGCGCGGTAAGCAGGAGCAGCAATTTGAATGCTGCAACAATTTCAGTGCGGAGAACGGCGGCAATAGCACGTCGCGGCCGTTCGCGTCGGGGGTTGAACATGGGAGCCTCCTTCAGGTTGATGTGGGTCGTGTGTACCTTGAGTAGAATGCTGCATGTTCTGCGGATGAGGTTGTAATTAGAACGATGCAGGGAGAGGAAATATTGTTGCGGGAGAAGGACGTGCTGCAATGGGGGAATAATAAAAACCACTTAAGGCACTTAAGACACTTAAGCGCACATCCCACCCTCGCTCCGCAACCCGCAACTTCGCAACACGCAACACGCAACTTCGCTATTCAAAAAAACTCCTGGGAGCGGGGTCTTTCTCCCGGGAGCCGCAAAAGACACGACCTCAGAAATGCCAAACGTCGTGTTCCATCTTCGAGATATCGTCCTTCACGCGATCGGATTCGAGCACGGCGTCGATGCCGGAAGTGTAATCGATGATGCTACGATCGTAAACGTTGGACTCTTTGCGAACGTAGCTGCTGAACATGCGCTTATGAAAGACGTCGTCGAGGGAGCTGCGCTGCGCATCGTTCTTCACGTTGAAGACTTCGGACTTCGCGAGGAGCGGGCGGCATTCGGGAAAATACACCCAGAACAGCGGCTTCCATCCGATGATGTCATCTGTACCGGGGGCCAGCTTTTCCTGCAGCGGGCAAAGGCCCATGATGCGCACGTCCATCACGGAACGCTGCCGGTCGAAGAACCAGTCTTCTTTGATCCAGTATTGTTTCACGTCTTTCGAAGTGAGCTCGTACGGGATCGGCGCCAGGATCATCGGGCCGTCGGGGTTGTACGGATCCGCAACGTAGTTCGTGGAATCCCACCACTTCATCATCTGGTTGACCTGGATGCGGCTCATCTTGACGTTGAACTCATCATCGAACGCCGGGTTGTCGTACGCATTGATCTGCCCGGTGAGCAAGCCGTCTTTCAGCACATCGAAAAGACTTTTGCGGTCGTTGATGGCGGTTTCGGGATAATACAGCGGGTGGTTGAATTTCTCGCGGAGATCAATCGTGCGCCAGACACGTTTCGACCACATGATGTCGCCTTCGCGCTCGTGCGTGTAGACGAACGGCTTGCGGTTGCGCGTGTTTTCCTTGATGTAAAACGTTTCCGTTTGCGCAGTGGCGGCCACCGTCGCAAGCGTGAAAAGAATAGCGAGAGCGATACCGTACATGAGCCCGGTTTTCTTCGGCAGCGGGGAGAGGTTTTCCTTGTTCATCTTGTGCTCCTTTCTTTTGAATTTTGAAAGCATAAGCACCCCGATGAGGGAAAGTCACCCGCAAACTGAAAAAGTCTTTTAAAATGCCCTTAAACGCCCGAAAACAAAACATCCTCTCCGTTTCCGAAGAGGATGTTTGCATTATCCTGTAATAACCCTGGTTTAGAAATGCCAGAGGTCGTGTTCCATCACAAAGATGTCGTTCTTGATGCGGTCCGATTCGAGGATGGCGTCGAGGCCGGTGTAATAAGCAGAAACGGTACGATCGTATACGTTCGTCTCTTTGTGGATATAGCTCTGGAACATACGCTTCCAGAAGATATCATCGAGCGAGCGGCGTTCGGCATCGTTCTTCGTGTTATACACTTCGGCTTTCGCGAATACGGGGCGGCACTGCGGGAAATACACCCAGAATTTCGGGGTATAACCGATTACCTCACCCGTGCTCGGGTCGGCTTTTTCCGCCATCGGGCAGAGGCCGAGGATACGCACGTCCATGATCGAACGCTGCTTGTCGAAGAACCAGTCTTCTTTCACCCAGTACGCCTTGATGGAATTCGTGTTGAGCTCATTCTTCAAGGGCGCGAGAATGAACGTACCCGGGTTGTTCGGATCTTCCACCTGGTTGGTGGAGTCCCACTGCACGAAGACGTCTTCGATCTGCGCTTTCGTCATCTTCACCTTGAACTCGTCATCGAGCGCAGGGTTGTCGAAAGCATTGATCTCGCCGGCCAGCAGTGCATCCTTGATCACGTCGAAAAGGCTGCGACGGTCGTTGATGCGGGTTTCCGGGTAATACAGCGGGTGGTTGAACTTCTCACGAAGGTCAATGGTGCGCCATACCCTTTTGGACCACATCACATCGCTTTCACGCTGGTAGGTATACGGAATCGGCTTGCGGTTCCGGGTATTGTCCTTGATCCAGCTCTGGTCGGGGAAATCCGACGGGGCGAGTACCTGTGCGCTCACGTTATCGAACGCCAGGAACATTACAACTGCAACCAGTACAAACTTGATCGTTTTCATGGTACGTCCCTCCAATGGAGTTTTGATTACTTCACTTTAATGTTCACACCCGGAATTTTCCGGAGCGAACCGTCAGGTCCCTGTACGGTGATCTGCTCGAAGAACACTTTGTTGCCAGGACGAGCGCCTGCCAGAAGTGATTTCATATCGGGCGAAATCGCGGGACCGTTTGCTTTTTTCTCAACGAATACACCGTTTACGTTCATGGACATCACAAAGGATACCACTTTGAACGAAAGGTCGAAGTCGAAGCCTTCCATTTTGGCGAAAACGCCGCTCTGGTTCTGGAGCTCCGCTTTCGTCATCTGTCCGTCACCTTTGATGCTGCCGACGTAAGCAACCGGGTCAGGTACACGTTTGATACGGAATTTGAATGCGCCCATCGATTTGGCTGCGCCGTTCATTTTCGCAGAAACGTTGAGGTTAGCCTCTGTACCGCCGGATACGCGTACAATGTAACCGCCGGGTTTGCCGGAAGAAGTCATTGTACCGCCGCTCAGCGAAGGCTGCAGATCGCTCGGTGCAACACCGGCTGCAGAGATCGTGATCGGGTTGTCGACGCCGATGTAGAATACGTTCATCTTCTCGAGGAACACAGCAGCAGACGGAGCCGCAACCATGTACTCGGATTTGAACGGGTACTGATCCCAGGTGCCATCCGGCTTTTTCACGCGGATGAGGCCAGACCATTTCTGGAGACCCACAGAACCTGCGGTGACATCGTATTTACCGAGACCGGCTTCTACTTTCACCGAAGTGGAGTCAATCGGGCCTTTCGGCTTTTTCGTGATGGAATCGTACTCGCACAGCCAGACGCTCGGATTCTGTGTAGAGCTGTAAGCTGCAACGAAAACGTCAGCGGTGT
>CAMLEF010000155.1 GCA_946478675.1 uncultured Flavobacteriales bacterium
CAATTAGCGAAGAAACAATGCAGTTCTTTTTTCGCCATCGATTACAGTGTGTTGGTGGCCCTTTGTAAGGGAAATAGCAGGGATGGTGTTCTTTTCTGACTGAGCAAATCTTTCTGTTGTTTTTATCAAAACGAGTGATCGTAGCGTTGTATTGATATTCACCATTTACCTTTTCTGCGGAGAATTGGATAGTTTTTCTTAACCTGCCTTTTCTATCGAAATATTTCCAGGTACCCCCTGGGCTACCTCCATCACAAGCGGTGGGTGCAATGGTGTCATATAAGCCTTCATCAAACGTTCGGATGTAAATAATACGTTTGATCCTTCCGTTTTTTCTGTAAAATTTGATTTCTCCGCAAAGTGCTTGGTCGGGACTTTTTCTTCCTTCCAGCAAGAGGCGACCGCTGTATCCGTAGACTTTAAAATAATACGAGCTGTCGTTCGTGATGATATGATCTTGTCTTGTAATTATTGAGCAAGAAAGACGGTTGTAATTTCCAAACCAGATTTTATAGCATTTAAAATAATGGATTCCAAACAGGAGTGGACGATGTATAGCTACAGTGTCTGGGGTTTGTGCACTGAGAAAAGAAGAGATCAGTAATAAAAAGTACAGGACACGCAAACGCATTCCTTTTCGTTTAGGACATAACGTGTATTCCTGGAAAAGTAACAGTTGACTACGCAAGCTTCGCCAGCGCTTCCTTCATCCGTCGCGCAGCTTCTTCCAAACGATCTTCCGAAGTCGCATACGACAGACGAACGTAATTGTCGTCGCCGAACGCTGCACCGGGAACGATCGCCACGTGCGCCTGGTCGAGCAGGTACATCGAGAGGTCCGTCGCGTTGTTGATGACGACGTCGCCATGCTTCTTGCCGAAGTAGCTCGTCACTTCCGGGAAAAGATAGAACGCGCCATCGGGAACGTTCAGCTTCAGCCCGGGAATTTCGCGCATGCGATCCAGCATAAGATCGCGGCGACGGCGGAACGCTTCACGCATCGGGTGCGTTTCTTTCGGATCGAGCAGCATCGCCGCGTGCATCGCTTTCTGCGTGATCGAGCTCGTTGCAGAAGTGAATTGTCCCTGCATTTTATCACAGGCTTTCGCGATCCACAGCGGAGCTGCGAGAATACCGCCGCGCCAGCCCGTCATCGCAAAACCTTTCGAAACGCCGTTGATCGTGATCGTGCGGTCGTAAATGAAATCGAACTGCGCCATGCTCTGGTGGCCGCCGACGAAGTTGATGTGCTCGTAAATTTCATCGGAGAGAATGTAGCACTCCGGCTGTTTCGCGATCACTTCGGCAATCGCGCGCAATTCTTCTTTCGAATAAACGGAGCCCGTCGGGTTGCAGGGCGTGCTGAACATCAGCAATCGCGTTTTCGGCGTGATGGCTTTCGCGATCTGTTCCGGCGTGACTTTGAAATTCGTTTCGATCGTTGCCGGGATGACGACAGGAACGCCTTCCGCCAGCTTGATGATCTCGAGGTAGCTCACCCAATACGGCGCCGGCACGATCACCTCATCGCCCGGGTTGATCAGGCTGAGCACGACGTTGGCGATGGATTGTTTCGCGCCCGTGGAAACGACGATCTGGTCGGCGGTAAAATTCAACCCGTTGTCGCGGCGGAATTTCATCGCGATCGCTTCGCGCAGTTCCTGGTAGCCGGAAACGTGCGTGTAGTAGCTGTAGTCCTGGTCGATGGCCTGCTTGGCAGCGGCTTTGATCACGTCCGGCGTTTTGAAATCCGGTTCGCCGAGGCTGAGGCTGATGATGTCGACTCCTTTAGCGATCAGCTCGCGGCTGCGGCGTGCCATGGCAATTGTCTGCGATTCGCTGAGCTTGCTGATGCGGTCGGAAAGATGCGTCATAAGGGTGTTTGTGAAAGCGCTAAAGGTAATTATTAGTTCTGTTTGCTTAATGGGTCGTAAAACGAACGCGGACCACCGTATGTTTCAGCCCCGGCGGCTTTTTCCGGAACAGCGAATCCAGCATCGGCCGGTTGACATTCAACTTTTGCAACACTTCATCGTCGCATCCCGGCCCATTCGGCAAACGCCTTGCGATATGCAGCGAATCGACGCGGGTGTACGTTTTATTATAGCACACCTCGACGTACACCGAGCCTTGTATGCCCGATTCCAGTTCCCGCTCCGGATAACGGATGTGTCGCGAGAGAAAGTTGCAGACCGAATCAGGATTCGCGCGAAAATACTTTCGGATCAATATGCTGTCGTAGGCCGTGCTGTCTTTCCGGAACAGGAAGCTGCAATCGACGGTTCCCGCGAAAGCCGGCGGAGGATTATGCTGCGGCAGGGGCGGAGGAGGCATGACAATTACCTCCGGCGGGTGATCGACATACACGGCAGGCTGCTCATGATGACAGGAAACGTTGCTCATCACCATTAAAAAAGCAAAGAAGAAAACCAGTGGAAAACGAAACATCGGGAATAACTTTCTTCTGACGCTTTTCGGGCTGAGTAGCGGAGCGTATCCCCGCCTGCCATTCGGGCAGGGAAGCGCGACAAGCGTCATGAACTTTTATACCGCGCCACCCAATCGTTATCCTGCATATCGTGCAGCAAGCGGAAAAGATTTTCGCCGTAGATAATGTCGTTGAAGAATTTCACGCCGTAGCCCTGCAGGATCGTCGTTTGCCCTTCGGAAGGCGAGATCGGATTGCGCGCCCAGCCCGGGCCGGGACCTTCGGGATTGAGCACGTTCGTTTTTTTCGGATCCTTTGCGCCGGATGGGCCGTACGGGTAATCGCTGTAGCCCAGCCGCCAGAGATCGTCGACCGGTGTGCAGGCTAGTCCGCCTTTGTAAAGAATGCGGTGAATGATCGTATCGCTGTGGTAGCCGCAGTTGGCGACTTCATGCTTGTCGAAGAGATTCTCACGGTTCGGGTTGGCAGAACTTTCTCCCCAGCCCACACCGATGGCCATGAATTCCGCTTTGGTAATGTTGGTGGCGGTGGGCGTCTGCGCAGGGTCGTCGAACGTGCGCACGATGTACCACGAAACCGGCGAGCTGTTCGCGCCCGGCATCAGCGCAAATCCCAATTGATCATGGTACGTGACGGACGGCGGAGCGGCCTGTTGCAGCAGCCCGAAACCGATCACGGCCAGCAAAAGCGGAAGAATATGGATCCGGCGGGGGTACATTCGCAACCCTAATATACGCCGTTTCAGTTCAATGGGTTACAAATTGTTTCGCCGCAGAGGCGCAGGGAACGCAGAGGTTTGCGGCAAAAACGCTGCGTCCTCCGCGCCTCTGCGGCAAATCCTACGCCCATTTTTGCTAATCGGAAATGTTTATTTTTACCGTCAGCCGGAACAACCCGGTTTAAAAAGCTTTTCCCCCTATGCACGAATCCACCAGCACACTGGATGTACTGATCGAGATCCTGAAATATCTTTTGCCGTGTATCGTCGTATTTGCCGCCGGTTACCTGACGGTCAAAAATTTTCTTGAAACCGAAACCAAGCGCCGCCTCGCCGAGATCCGCCTCGCCAACCAGAACGTCGTTACGCCGATGCGACTGCAGGCGTACGAACGCATGGCCATCTTCCTCGAGCGCATCAACCCGAACATCCTCATCACGCGCACGCACAAAAGCGGCATGAGCGCACGGCTGCTGCAGTCGGAGCTCACCAAAGTCATCCGCACCGAATTCGAGCACAACCTCTCCCAGCAGATCTACATGTCGAACCACGCCTGGGAAATGGTGAAAACCGCCAAAGAAGAAATTACCAAGCTCGTCAACGTAGCCGCATCGAAACTGCCGGACACCGCCACGGGCGTCGATCTCAGCCAGATGATCCTGCAGATATCGCAGCAGATCGACAAGATGCCGACGCAGGTTGCGCTGGAATACATCAAGAAGGAAGTAGGGCAGGTATTCTAAAAATATCCCATCGGGTTAAAGCATAAAGGGGTCGACCAGTGGTCGACCCCAATTGTGAAAACCCGATCCAATTCAGAAAAAAAATGAGCACTCAGAAGGACATTACCGAAAAGCAATTCCAGACCGATTCGGGAATTGAGATCAACCGCGTTTACCCGAAGAAAGATATTCCCGAAGAGCAGCCCGGCGAATTCCCGTTCACCCGCGGCGTGCAGCCCGATATGTACCGCGGCAAGCTCTGGACGATGCGCCAGTACGCAGGTTTTTCAACTGCTGAAGAATCGAACAAGCGTTATCATTACCTGCTGAAGAACGGCACCACCGGCCTTTCCGTCGCGTTCGATCTTCCCACGCAGATCGGTTACGATTCCGATCACGCATTTGCAGAAGGTGAAGTCGGCAAATCCGGCGTGGCGATTGATTCGCTGGCCGACATGGAAATTCTGTTCGACGGTATCAAGCTGGAAGACGTCACCACCTCGATGACGATCAACTCCACTGCGTCGATCCTGCTCAGCATGTACATCGCGCTCGCAAAAAAACAGGGCGCCGACATCAAAAAAATTTCCGGCACCATCCAGAATGATCTGCTGAAAGAATACGCAGCGCGCGGCACGTACATCTACCCGCCGAAACCGTCGATGCGCATCATCACCGACATCTTCGCGTATTGCAGCAAGGAAGTGCCGAAGTGGAACACGATTTCCATTTCCGGTTATCACATCCGCGAAGCCGGTTCTACCGCTGTGCAGGAACTCGCATTCACGCTGGCGAACGGAAAAGCGTATCTCAAAGCCGCCATCGAAAAAGGCCTCGACATCGACGTGTTCGCGAAACGTTTGTCGTTCTTCTTCAACGCGCACAATAATTTCTTCGAAGAAGTGGCGAAGTTCCGCGCTGCGCGACGCATGTGGGCGAAGATCACCAAAGAGCTCGGCGCGAAAGATCCGCGTTCGATGATGCTGCGCTTTCATACGCAAACCGGCGGCTCCACGCTGACTGCGCAACAGCCGCAGAACAACATCGTGCGCGTTACGCTGCAGGCGCTCGCGGCGGTGATGGGCGGCACGCAAAGCCTTCACACGAACGGCTTCGATGAAGCGCTCGCCCTTCCGACGGAAGAAGCCGCGCGCATCGCCCTCCGCACGCAGCAGATCATCGCGCACGAAAGCGGCGTCCCCGAAACCGTCGACCCGCTCGCCGGCTCGTGGATGGTCGAAGCGCTCACCGATGAAGTCGAAGCGAAAGCCTGGGAATACATCGAGCGCATCGACGCGATGGGCGGAGCGGTAGCCGCGATCGAGCAGGGCTACATGCAGGATGAGATCGCCGGTTCTTCGTACGCGTACCAGAATGCGATCGAGCGCGGCGAAAAGATCATCGTCGGCGTCAATAAGTTTACGGTGAAAGAACCGCCGATGGAAAACCTCTTCACCGTCGACGACAGCATCCGCGTCACGCAAATGGAAAAGCTGCAGGCCCTCAAAGCCTCGCGCGACAACGCCAAAGTAAAAACGTTGCTCGCCAACGTAGAGAAGGCTGCAAGAGGCGACGAAAACCTCATGCCACGCATCCTCGAAGCCGTAGAAGCCTACGCCACCTTAGGTGAAATCGCCGACGTCATGCGAGGCGTCTTCGGCGAATACAAAGGCTAAAATCGGGCATTCGGTCATTCGGGCATTCGTTCATACGGTTTAAGCTTACGAATAGCCGAATAGCCAAATGACCGAAGAGTGGGGATGTGCGCAGGGTTACTTCAGCGTATCCTCAACAATAATGAAGATGTCTTCGCTGTCTTTCTTCATCAGGTAATGCTCCCGCGCAAATTTTTCGAGCAGTTTGGGATTGCTCTGCAGCTCGTTCAGCTCCTGTTTGTTGTAGTCGATTTCGTGCTGGAAATAAGCCGCTTCCTGCTCGAGCTTTTTCACCTGCTGGTGACGGTCGTACTGGGAGAACACGTCATTCTTATCGAAGAACAGCAGCCACGCCGCAAACGCAAGCACGGTCAGCAAATATTTATTCTTCAGGATCGCCCAGGTTCTTTTCACAATCCAAAAGTAACGCGCCGTTCCACGCAATCCTTATATGTGTAAAACTTGGGTCAAATGTTAATAGCTGAAATATGATGCGTGTTGCGGGGGACGTGTTGCACGGGAAAATCGGTCATTCGGAAATTCGTGAATTCGGTAGCTGAGTTTTCCGAATGCCCGGATTTCCCCGAATGGATTGACGCCGTTTCCTGCTACTGCAATCAATTATAAAGAGCTGCGCAACATCCACGCCGTCTTCTCGTGTTCTTCCATCAGGCTGGTGAGGAAATCGCTGGTGCCGTTGTCGCCGAGCTTGGCGGTTTCGTCAACAGCTTTGCGGAGATTGCGGATGATCGCTTCGTGCGAGTTGAGCAACGATCCGATCAGCTTGTCGGCTTTACCGGTGGTGTTGCCGGAGGAAGGAAGTGAAACAACTTTGGCGAGCTCGTTCATTTTTCCGGCAACGGGGCGACCGAGTGCGCGGATGCGTTCGGCTACGTCGTCGATTGTTTCGTTGATGGCATCGTATTGTTTGCCGAATAGCTCGTGCAGGGGTCCGAAGAGCGGGCCGGTGATGTTCCAGTGCGCATCACGCGTCAGGAAGGCCAGCGCTGCTTCGTCGGCGAGCACCTGGTACAGGAGCGCGGATACTTTATCGAGGGTTTTGTCGTTAAGGCCAATGTTCATTTTCATGGTGTCTTGTTTTTATGGAACAAAGATGAGGCGATTTTGGTATAGATAAATTTAATTAATTTTATATCCAAATAGAAATACCTTATTCCTTCATGACCCTCCAGCAACTCGAATACGCCACCGCTGTCGCCCAATGGGGCAGCTTTGTCACTGCCGCCGAGAAATGTTTCGTCACGCAGCCCACGCTGAGCATGCAGGTGAAAAAGCTCGAAGAAGAAGCCGGCATCACGCTGTTCGATCGCAGTCGCCAGCCCGTCGCACTCACCGACGCCGGCAAAATTTTCGTCGAGCAGGCGAGGGTCGTGCTTCGCGAGCAGAAACGCCTGAAAGAAGTCGTCGCTTCGGTGAAAGGAGAAGTCGCCGGGGAATTGCGCATTGGCATCATCCCGACCGTTGCGCCGTACCTGCTTCCGCTGTTCGCCGATGAATTCAACCGCCGTTTCCCGGAAGTCACGCTGTCGGTGGACGAGCTCACCACGGAAAATATCATTCACGCGCTGAAAGAAGAATCGCTCGACTGCGGAATTCTCGCCACGCCGCTGATGGAGCCGCAGCTGACGGAACGCCCGCTCTACCACGAACCGTTCGTCGGTTATCTCTCGCGCAAAAGCCCGCTCTGGGACAAGCGCACGCTGAAGACGGAAGAAGTCAACGCCGCCGATGTATGGCTGCTCGCCGATGGTCATTGCATGCGCAACCAGGTGCTGCACCTCTGTGCTGCGCGAAAAGAACGCCCCGGCGACCAGAAGCTGAATTATAAAAGCGGCAGCATCGAAACACTGCGTCGCATGGTCGAGCTCGGCCACGGCATGACCATCCTTCCCTGGCTGGCGGTGGATTCGCTCACGCAAAAGCAGCTGCAGGCTGTTCGTTATTTCCGCACGCCCGAACCGGTTCGCGAGATCAGCATCGTCACGCATCGCGCGCAATTGAAAAAAGCGTTGCTCGACAAGCTCGCAGAAACGATCGTCGATTGCATTCCGAAACAACTCAAGCGCACGGTGAAGCAGGAAATCATTCCTGTAGAAGCCTGATTCCTTTGTGTCTTTGTGCCTTCGTGGCGAATAAGTTTTAACTGTTTTTACGAAGAAGAACAACAGAAGCCGGGATACGCTTTCGTTATATTCGTTAAAACAACTCCGTCATGCATCGCACTGCCCTCACTACTTCCGCTGTTTTTATTGTCGCTGTAGCTTCCTTTTTCTTCGGCTCGCAAAGCAACGGAACGCCGCCTGCGAAAGGAACATTTCGTGCCGAGCAGAAAAAAGTCGCGCGGGTAAAAACAGCTTACGATCTGAAATGGCCGAAGCTGAAAACGGATCTGCACGCGATAGGCGTCGATACTTCGTCGTTTCAATTATTCATCCGCATCTTCAAGCAGGAGGGCGAAGTGGAAGCCTGGGTGAAATCGCCGAAGATGAGCGCGTTCAAATTATTTGCGACGTACCCCGTTTGCCAGAGCAGCGGCGATCTCGGCCCGAAACGCTGCCAGGGCGACGGACAAGTTCCGGAAGGATTTTATCGCATCTACACCTTCAATCCGTACAGCAATTATCATCTCTCGCTCGGCGTCAGCTACCCGAATGCGTCGGATAAAATTTTCGCCTGCAAGCGCGATCCCGGCGGCGCCATCATGATCCACGGCAACTGCGTCACGATTGGCTGCATTCCCATCACCGACGATAAAATCCGTGAGCTGTACGTCCTCGCCGTAGAAGCCCGCAACGACGGCCAGCAGGAAATTCCCATTCACATTTTCCCCGCAAAGCTTTCGACGGAAAAATTAGCCGCGCTGAAAAAACAATACACCGATCCCGCCACGCAACATCTCTGGGACAACCTGAAAGAAGGTTACGACAAATTCGAAACGACGAAATTGCTGCCGGTGGTGAACGTGGATGCGAAGGGGAAATATCTCTTTAAATGAGATGAACCACGGAGACACGGGGACACGGGGATTCTCTGTGCCTCCGTGTCTCCGTGGTTCATCTTTTTTTGTTCACAATCTCCACTCTCATCGAAATGCTCTCCCCGTTTTCATCCACGCAGGTAATCGTATGCTCGCCCGGATCAGGATTCATTGCGAACTGGTGGAAATCTTTAGTCGTTCCCATGTATTGATCGTCGAGATGCCAGTACACGATAGTCTCCGGCTTGCGATGCGCAATTTCAAAAATGACTCTTCCGGGACGACCATCTAACTCCGTCGGAATGTAGAGCTGCGTTTCCTGCCGAGGGTACACAAACTCCATCGCATTCGCTGCAACGCCGCTGCATCCTTCGCGGAAGGGCGGCAGCGTTTTGTACGACGGATTTTTGGTCTTGTAATAATATTCCATCGCCGGCGGCAGCACGAACCACGGCACGTGCTGCATGCGCGATACGTCTTCGCAATTGCTGGTAACGCGGTACGTGCCGCTCGCATCGAGATGAATGATGCGGTGATACGGACACGACGGACATTTCAATCCGCTCTTCGGCACGAGCTGTTCTTCCTTGTCGCAAATGTCCTGCGCGCGGAAACCGCTCTCGCGGCACACCTGGATCTTCAGCATATCAGCGTCCGGGCGCTTGAACCATTCCGGCGTGCGCAGCAAACTGAAAATGTCGAAGAGGATCGGTGCTGCCGTTTCCACACCGATCAGTCCCGGTCGTCCTTCGCCATCCGCATTGCCGGTCCACACCGCCACCACGTATTTCGGCGTCACACCGATCGCCCAGCCGTCGCGGAAACCGAAGCTCGTTCCTGTTTTCCACGCGATCTTGTTCGATGATAAAAATTCCGTCCAGTTCACTTCTTCATCCGGTCGCGTCACTTCCGTCATCGCATCGAACGTAAACCAGATCGCCGACGCATCGAAATACGAATGCTCACCGACAGGAGGATCGTGTTGCGCTTCGGTGTGCTGCACATAAAACGGCGCATGAAAATCACGTTTGTCGTAAGCGCCGTTCGCATTGTAATGATTCAGCGTGCGCGCCATCGAAGCATAAGCGCCTGCGAGATCCCACAACTTTCCTTCCGCGCCGCCGAGAATGAGCGACAATCCATAATGATCCGGCGGCTGCGTGATCGTCGACAACCCGATTTTCTGCAGCACGTCATGAAAGCGATCGACGCGGTAGGCCACCGCGCCAAGCGCGGTGCCGCACGCGCGCACCGCCGGCATCGGCAGCAGCCGGACGACCGCGGCGACGCCCGCGACCAGCGCACGTTCGAGGCGGTGCTTCATCGACAGACCGACCCCATTTTCGCCCGCACCCACCGCCCGAGCGCAGGTTCGAGCTCAACGCGCATCGGCACGAACGCGACC
>CAMLEF010000156.1 GCA_946478675.1 uncultured Flavobacteriales bacterium
TCGGAAGACTGGCTCGCCAACATGGACCGCCACAAAGCGAAAATCCTTCCGCTGTTCGAAAAAACATACGGCAAAACCGAAGCGACAAAGTGGTGGGTCTACTGGCGCGTCTTCTACATGGCATGCGCGGAATTGTGGGGCTACGAAAACGGCGAAGAATGGTTCGTCAGCCATTACCTGCTGGCGAAGCAGTAATCATTTTTTCTCTGTGACCCTCTGTGAAAAACCTCTGTGTACCTCCGTGGTTTCAGCCTGCATTTCCTTTACTGCTGACGCCATTTCCGCATTGCCAAGTAATCGCACACCGTATCCGTATCTTCGAAAAAAATCTCCATGACGCTCTCCGAAGCCCAAAGCACCGTCGACAATTGGATCAAAACCTACGGCGTCCGTTATTTCAACGAACTGACGAATACCGCCATCCTCATGGAAGAAGTCGGGGAAGTCGCCCGCATCATGGCGCGCAAGTACGGTGAACAATCCTTCAAAGCGTCGGACAAAGACAAAGATCTCGGTGATGAAATGGCAGACGTCCTCTTCGTGCTGATCTGTCTCGCCAACCAAACCGGCATCAACCTCGAAGAAGCGCTAAAGAAAAACCTCGACAAAAAAACGTCCAGGGATAGTGAGCGACACCGGGATAATGAGAAGCTGAAGTAGTAGTTGCGGTGGTGCGTGGTGCGATGTTGCGATGTTGCGGTGGTGCGGAGTTGCGAGGAAAATTCTTAAGTGCCCTTAAGTGTCTCAAGTGGTCGCATTCCCCCACCCGCAGCCTGCCGCACTCCCCCTCTATTGTAGAAACATTTCCCGCATCCACCTCCGCTTGTCCCTGAAATTGCCCGCTTCCTCCGCTCTAAAACGTTGACTTTCATCAAAAGTTCATTTGGTATATGCTTTGGGTTTAAACGGCATATCAAATTCCAAAACCAATGAACAAGAACAGCATTTTCATAGCCGCCTGCATTATCGGATCGATAGCAGTGCTGGGATTTACGCGAACGAGCGTTGCGGCCTCGCATGAATACACGACAACGAGTACCACATCCACGACCATGCGCTCCGACACCGCGCGATCAACGGGCCATACGACAGCATCCACGTCTTCGACGAAGAGCACCTCCTCCACTAAAAGTACATCCTCAACGAAGAGTACCTCTTCTACAAAAGGCTCTGGAAAAACAACCGCTTCTACGTCTTCTACTTCGTCGACGCGCAGCACCGGCCACACAACCTCCTCCACTTCCGCCACCGGTTCAACCGCTTCTACCACTTCATCGACACACAGCACCTCTTCCACCACGCATAGCACCGGTACTTCCACTACCGGCACCACGGCCTCTACAGGCAACACCACCGGCGGAAGCACTTCGACTACCTATGGTACCACCGGCAGCACGACATCAACCACGTCGACGACTTACGGTACCAGCGACACAACCGGAACAACGGCTTCTACGTCGACCACGTATGGAACGACGGCAGGAACGACCGGCACCACTGCAACGACTTCGACGACTTACGGCACTACCGGAAGCACGACGACTTCCACATCCACCACGTACGGCACCACCGGCAGCACCACAACCGGCACGATGACCTCGGGCGGAATGCGTCATTAATTTTTATTACGAAAGAACGAGGGGAAGGCCATGTTTCGAAAGAGACTGGCCTTTTCTTTCACCTGCTGTTATGAAATATTTTTTCTTCGACAAACGTGCGCTCGCCCTGATGCGCATCGCAGTATCCGCGGTCGTGCTGCTCGACCTCGGCATTCGTCTTTCCGACCTCGAAGCATTTTACAGCAACACCGGCGCCACACCGCTGCCGATGATCTTCCGGTATTGCTGGAATCCGTATTTCATTTCCGTTCACACGATCAGCGGGCTGTGGCAGGTGCAGCTGCTGATTTTTTTGTTTCACTTCTTCTGCGCGACGATGCTGTTCATCGGTTACCGCACGCGCTTGTTCAGCTTTCTCTGCTGGTTCCTGCTGCTCTCGCTGCACAACCGCAACGGGCTCATCCTGCAGGGTGGCGACGATTTGCTGCGCATGGTGCTGTTCTGGGGAATGTTTCTTCCCTGGGGCGAAAAATATTCTGTCGATCGACTGCTCGGAAGAGAAACGCCGGAGCTGCCGGTGCAATTCGTTTCGATTGCTGCCGTTGCGTACGTGCTGCAGATCTGTTACATCTACACCGGCTCGGCACTGCTGAAAGGCCCGGAATGGAACAGCGAATTTTCCGCGATGTATTATGCGTACTCGCTCGACCAGATCGCGTACCCGACGACGAAACTTTTTTATCATCATCCCGAATGGATGAAAGCGCTCACCTGCGTCGCCTGGTATTTCGAGCTGCTCGTTCCGGTGCTGTTCTTCATCCCGGTAAAGCACG
Source organism: uncultured Flavobacteriales bacterium (assembly GCA_946478675.1). The sequence goes on from CAMLEF010000156.1 coordinate 2,393, forward strand.
GCGCATTCCGCACGATCGGCGTATTTGCGATCATCGGCTTTCATCTCTTCAACAGCGTAACGTTGTTCATCGGCTTGTTCCCGCTGATCGGCATATCGACGGCACTGGGGATTCTGCCGTGGACGTTCATGAACCGCTTCGATCGCTGGACGGTGCGAATGAAACAACGGATTGCCGCCTCGTTTCTCGGGATCGCGATGCTGGCCGGAAAAATGATCCGCTGGAGAAAACCGCGCGAAACATTTCTGCCGGTGTTATTGTATGTAAAAAATGCAGCGCTGATCTTCCTGGTCTTTTTCGTCTTCGACTGGAACTTCAGCAATCTTTCGTTCATCAACAGCAAGCTCAGCGACGACCTGCGCTTCATCGGGTTCGGATTGCGCCTCGACCAGAACTGGGGCATGTTTGCGCCGGGCGTTTTCAAAGACGACGGCTGGTTCGTTCTCGAAGGTGTAAAGAACGACAGCACGAAAATCAATTTGCTTTTTCCCGACCAACCGCTGAGTTATGCGAAACCGGCGAGCGTGGTGAAAATGTTCCCGAACGATCGCTGGCGGAAATACAGCGAAAATTATCTCATGGCGGATAATGCTTACATGCGCGGCTATTTCTGCAATTACATGAAACGCGTCTGGAACGAACATCATCCCGACCAATACATTCACACGCTGCGCGTCATTTATATGGGCGAGCTGACGTTGCCGGATTATCATTATTCGCCGCCAGAAAAAATCGTGCTGTGGGAATGCGTGGATGAATGATTTTGGGGTTAACGACGTGTTTCGTGGTTCATTTTATCAATTTGGTTTATATTATAAACTGGTTTACATTTGACCCAAATCCAAATCCACCACCATGAAACACCTTTCCGCAAAACTGTGGATGAGCCTGCTGGCTGTACTGTTGTTGCTGCCCGCAATGGCCACCACGATTATCAAAGGATCGGTCAAAGACACGAAAAAACAGCCGGTGCCGTTCTCGAACATCATTCTGAAAGACAGCTATGACGGCGCGTCTGCAGATGTGAACGGAAATTTCCAGTTCGAAACGGACGTGACCGGCGAAGCGACACTGATCTGCCGGCAGCTCGGTTACGAAGAGCAAATCAAAACGATCACGCTCAGCGGCGGAACCGTGCAGGTCGATTTTATCCTGAAAGAGAAAACGAACGAGATGAACGTTGTCGTGATCTCCGCAGGAACGATCGAAGCCAGCGATGAAAAACGAACGACGGTGCTCAAGCCGCTCGACATCGTCACCACCGCCGGCGGACAGGGCGACATCTACGGCGCGGTGCAAACACTGCCGGGCACTTCGCGCGTGGGCGACCAGGAAGGTTTGTTCGTGCGCGGCGGAACGGGCGCAGAAACGAAAACGGTGATCGACGGGATGAACGTGAACAACCCGTTCTTCGCTTCGGTTCCTGACATTGCAGCGCGCGGACGATTTTCACCATTTCTTTTCAAAGGCACCGTTTTCTCTACGGGAGGTTACTCCGCGCAATACGGACAGGCGCTTTCTTCCGCGCTCGTGCTCGAAACGCAGGACCTTCCCGATCGCAGCGCTTCGACACTGGCGGTGACTTCGGTTGGCTTCGGTGGCGGGCACAATCATCTCTGGGAGAAGAAAGGCATGTCGGCGGGATTCAGCGCGAACTACACGAACCTCGCGCCGTATTACAAAGTGGTGCCGCAGCTGCAGAATTACACGCGCATGCCGGAGTTCTTCGGTGGCGACGTGAACTTTCGCAAGAAAACCGGCGAGAACGGCATCCTGAAATTTTACGGTTACGTCAACTACGGCGATCTCGCACTTACACGACCTGACGTCGACAGCACGAACGGTTATCGCATGCCTTTCGGGTTGCGCAACATCGACACATACAACAACCTCAACTGGCGCCAATACGTCGGCGAGAAATGGCGGCTTGACGCAGCAGCTTCGTGGGCGTACGATCACAATGAAATGCTCATCAACACGGACTCGCTGAAAACCGAAAGCTCGCTGAGCCAGGGACGTTTCATGGCGACACGCTATTACATGACGCGCAACCAGCTGCGTGCCGGCGTCGAATATCAATACCTCACCGACGACAGCCGTTTTGCGATGTATCACAACAGCTTCTTCGACAATTACACGTCGGCGTTTCTCGAGACGGATTATTTCATCGGATCGAAGTTCGTGCTGCGCGCGGGCGGGCGTGTCGAGAACAGCTCGCTGCTGGCGAAGACGAATGTGGCGCCGCGTGTTTCACTTGCGATGAAAACGAGCACGCACAGCCAGCTCTCATTCGCATACGGCGATTTTTACCAGAAGCCGGCGAACGACATGCTGTACCTCAGCCACAGCGTAACGTTTGAAAAAGCGACGCATTACATCCTCAGCTTCCAGCACGTCGACGACAGCCTGACGTTGCGTGTGGAAGCGTATTACAAACAATACGACAACCTCGTCAAGACGGTTCCTTCGATCAGCAACGGCGGCGACGGTTATGCGCGCGGCGTGGATGTTTTCTGGCGCGACAAAAAAACGTTCCGCAACGTCGACTACTGGATCTCGTACACCTATCTCGACACGAAACGCAACTGGCGCGACTTCCCGGTAGCCGCTATGCCGACGTTCGCCACGACGCACAATGCTTCGCTCGTCTTCAAGAAATTCTTCCCGAAACTTTCGACCTCCATCGGCTTCAGCTATTTCTACGCCAGCGGCCGCCCGTATTACAACCCGAACAACCCGGTGTTCCTCGGCGACAAAACTTACGATTATCATTCGCTGAACATCAACGCGAGCTACCTCACCAATATCCGCGGTGCGTTCACCGTATTCGTCATTTCCGTTTCCAATGCGCCCGGCTTCAACCAGGTGTACGGCTATCGTTATTCCTACGACGGCATGCACCGCGATCCGATCGTGCCGCCGGCGAAACGTTCGTTCTTCATCGGCATGTTCATGAGCTTCGGACAAGATCGTTCGAAAGACGTGCTGAACAACACCAATTAAAAATCAAGAATCAAGAGCCAGGAACTAAGAACTAAGAAACAGGAGGCGGAACTAAGAACATACAAACTCCGAACTCCCGACTCAAAACTCAAAACTATATCCGCTATGAAAAAATCACTGCTCTTTCTCGCGCTGCTGTTCGGAGTAACGGCTTTCGCGCAAAACGACACGACGAAAAAAACAATGTCGCCGAAATTCGTCAACGCCATGACGAAGCCGGTGAACATGCTCGACACGTCTTTCACGATGCCGGCGCTGCAGCAATGCTACAACAGCTTCGAGCGCATCGCCAACGCTGAAAAAGGCGAATGGCTGCCCGACTATTACATGGCGTATTGCCTCGTCTTCGAATCCTATCTCGACGATGCAAAGAAAGCCGACGACTATTGCGACAAAGCCTCGAAGCTGCTCGACCGTGCGGATTCGCTGAGCCCGAACAATGCGGAAATTTATGTAGTGCGTGCCATGTGCGCCGGCGCCCGCATTCGCGTAAACCCGGCATCACGCGGCGCAAAATACGGACGCGAATCTTCCGAGTGGCTCGACAAAGCGCAATCGCTCGATCCCTCCAACCCGCGCATCTACCTCACCCGCGGACAAGGCGTTTTCTACACGCCTTCGATGTTCGGCGGCGGCAAAGACAAAGCGAAACCGATCCTCGAAGACGCGATCAAAAAATACGACGTGTTCGTTCCCGCCAGCCCGATTCATCCGCACTGGGGCCGCGTGCGCACGCAACAGCTCCTCGACGAATGCAATAAAAAATAAGTCAGGAGTTGGGAGTTCAGAGTTCGGAGCATTACTCCTGACTCCGAACTCCCGACTCCCAACTCCGAACTAACCATGAAAGAACAACCGATCAACGAACAGGAAAGCCTGCGCATCATCCATGCGATGATCAACAAAACGCAGGGGCGCGTTTCCGACAACGGATTTTATTTTTTGCTCTGGGGCTGGCTCGTTTTCGTCGCAGCGATCAGCCAATACACGCTGCTGAAAATTTATCACAGCGAAATGAACGGTTTGCCCTGGGCGATCCTGATGCCGCTCGGCGGATTGGTGTCCGGCATTCGCGGCTGGCGTGACGGAAAGAAAGAGCGCGTGAAAACGTACACCGGCGAAATGCTCGGCTATTCCGGCATTGCCTTCGGCGCAGGGCTCGCGATCGTACTCGTGTTTATGTCGGTGAACGGCGGATGGCTCCTCGCGTACCCGATGATCATGATGGTGTACGGCATGTGGCTGTTTGTCTCCGGCGGCGCGCTGAAATTCAAACCGCTGATGATCGGCGCAGTCATCGACTGGCTCTGCTCGATCGGATCGTTTTACGTGAAGACGGAAGAGATCATTCTCGTGCTCGCATTTGCAGTGCTCGCCGGTTACATCATCCCGGGCCACCTGCTCAACCTGAAATACAAGCGGGAGAATCAATGAAGCCCTTCAAGGACCTCGATCCTGTTTTGCATTCCCAGCTGCGGCTGGCGGTGATGTCTATTCTCGTGTCGGTGAAGGAGGCGGAATTTACTTACCTGAAAGAACAGACCGAAGCCACCGCCGGAAATCTCAGCGTGCAGGTGCAGAAGCTGAAAGAGGCCGGCTACATTTCCGTCGAGAAAAAGTTCCGCGACAATTACCCGCTTACGATTTGCCGCATTACACCGGCAGGAGTCAACGCATTCAAAAATTACGTGGCGGCGCTACAGGCGTACATCGGTAAAAAATAACGCAGTACACTTTCACTGTCAATAACGATCAGATGGAACCTACTACCGAAAAAGAAAAGATGCTCTGGAAAATGGCGAAGAAGCGTGTTGCTTTTCGCCGGCATTTGTTCACTTACATTATTGTGAATGGTTTCTTGTGGGTAATTTGGTTTTTCACCGGTGCGTCGGCCCCGTTCAAAGGAGCACCATGGCCGTTGTGGCCGATGGCCGGCTGGGGAGTGGGTCTCGCATTCAATTTTTACAGCGCGTATTTCGACAACCGTGCAGATGCAGTGGAACGCGAATATGAAAAGCTGAAAAATTCCGGGAAGTAAGCCGCAGATTACGCTGATTGCGCTGATTAGTTAAACTGCTATGATTTCAATCGGTGAAATCCGCGGCTAAATTTTTCATCTTTGATCCAATGGAGATCCATGAGTTTATTGTAGTCGGCTCGGGCTGTACGGGAGCGATGGCGGCGCAAACGCTGGCAGAAGCCGGTCATGCGGTGTTCCTCCTCGACGGCGGCATTACCGATGCGCAGTACAAGGATATCCAGCCGGAAAAAGATTTTATCTCGCTCCGGAAAAAAGACGCGCAACAGCATCGCTACCTGCTCGGCGATGATTTCGAAAGTCTGCCGCAGGAAGAGCTCGGCACCGGCGCACAGCTGACGCCCGCAAGAAATTATCTTATCCGGCAAGTCGAAGAATATCTCCCGCTGAAAAGCGACAGCTTCAGCCCGATGGAAAGCCTCGCACTCGGCGGATTGGGCGGCGGATGGGGACTCGGCTGCTGCGTGTTTTCCGAAAATGAATTGCAGCAGGCTTCGTTACCCGTGGAGAAAATGCGCGAAGCCTACCAGGTGATCGCCGACCGTATCGGGATTTGCGCTGCGGATGACGATGCACGAAAATTCACCGCCGCACATTTGCAGCATACGCAGCCTGCTCCGCCGCTCGATCCGGTCGCCGCTTCGTTGCTGAAGAAATACGAAGCGAAAAAATCCACGCTGCAGCAAACCGGGTTTTATCTCGGCCGCCCTGCGCTCGCATTGCTGACGGAAGCGAAAGACGATCGCCGCCCGCTCACTTTCCGCGACATGGATTTTTACGACGATCTCGAAAAAGCGGCGTACCGTCCGTGGATCACGATCGCGGCGCTGCGGAAAAAACCGAACGTGCAATTCGAAGGCGGCTGGCTCGTCACCGATTTTTCCGAAAAAGAAAACGTTGTTTCCGTCAACGCGATCCGTATCGGCAGCAACGAGAAAAAAACATTTTACTGCCGGAAGCTCGTGCTTGCACCGGGCGTGCTCGGAACTGCGCGCATCGTGTTGCGTTCGATGGAAAACGGTCGCAGCACCAAACTGCCGCTGCTTTGCAATCCGTATACGTACGTGCCCTGCATCGTGCCTTCACGCCTCGGCAAATCCACGCCGGAACGCAATTACGGTTTCGCGCAGCTTTCGCTTTTCCACGATGCCGACGGACAGCAGCGCGACATAGCAATGGCTTCGCTGTATACGTATCGCTCGCTCCTGCTCTTCCGCTTGCTCCGCGAAACGCCGCTCAATTTCCGCGACGGAAGAATTTTCATGCAGCACGTCGTTCCTTCGCTGGTGATCGCCGGCATTCATCATCCCGAATCGTTCCGCAGCGGACAACAGCTGCATCTTGAAAACGATCCTGCATCACCCACTGCGGATCGCTTGCATGTGGATTATCATCGCGGCGATGCGGATGAAAAAGTACGCTTTCGCGAAAAGCAGTACACGGCTGCATTACGAAAGATTGGTGCGTACGCATTGAAAAAAGTTCATCCGCCGATCGGGGCCAGCATTCATTATGCCGGTGTGCTGCCGTTCTCCGAAAACGAAAAAGCATTTACGCTTCATCCGTCCGGTCGTTTGCACGGAACGAACCACGTTTTCGTCGCCGACGGTTCCGGCTTCACCTTTCTTCCTGCGAAAGGCCTCACGCTTTCGCTCATGGCCAACGCACATCTCGCAGCGCTTGCCGCAAAGGCATAATTCTTGGCTCATCCTTATCAGTATTCATTAAAAACTGACAACTATGAGAGCCCTTGCCCTTGTGCTGATCGTTGCCGGCATCGTCCTGATGATCTTTACCGGCATCACGTTTATTACGAAGAAAAAAGTCGCTGATCTCGGCCCTGTCGAAATCAATAAAGAAGAAAAAACGCCGGTACACTGGTCGCCGATCATTGGCGCCGTGCTGCTCGTGGGCGGCATCGTGGTGCTGCTTTCCAATCGCAAAACCGCGTAGCAATTTCCCCGGGCTGTTGCGCCGATTCAGCAATTCACATTCTGAACTGCCGGATGTTTTTGTCCGGCAGTTTTTTCGTCTTAATTTATATGTAGATACATATATTTTTATTATCTTTGTATAGATTTAACTCTCATGAACCGCCGCGACGTCCTTAAATTGCTTGGCCTCGGCGCCACCGGAGCAATAGCCATGAATATGAAACTTCCCGACCTGAAGCGGTTGACGGACGAGCTGCCCGCGACTGCAAAAATGCCCGCGATCTTCTTCGGACACGGTTCGCCGATGAATGCCGTCGAAGACAATTCATTTACGCAAAAGCTGGCGGAGACCGGCAAGCTCCTGGAAAAACCGAAAGCGGCGCTCGTGGTTTCTGCGCACTGGCTCACGCGCGGAACGTTCGTAGCGACGGCGCAGCAACCGCAAACGATTTATGATTTCGGCGGCTTTCCGAAAGAGCTGTACGAGATCGTTTATCCTGCGAAAGGCTCCCCGGAAAAGGCGAAGCTGGTGCAGGAGACGGT
>CAMLEF010000157.1 GCA_946478675.1 uncultured Flavobacteriales bacterium
GAACCACGGAGACACGGAGTTTGCAGTTCTCCGTGCCTCCGTGTCTCCGTGGTTCAATTTTTTCGCCGCGAATTACACGAATTCTTTTTCTCTGCGAATTCTCTGCGCCCTCCGCGCCTCTGCGGCAAACGCTTTCACAAAAAAAGGTCCAATGCCGAAACATTGAACCTTGAACATTAAACCTTGAGCCGTTTTAAACGAGCGAAATATCGAACTGCACGAGGTCGATGAATTCCTGCACGCGTTCGTCCACCTGTTCTTCCGTGAGGCCAACCAGTCGCTCCACGCCGAATTTCTCGACGGTGAAGGAAGCCATGGCGGATCCGAAGATGATGGCGCGTTTCATGTTGTCGAAGGAGATGTCTTTCGTTTCCGCGAGGTAGCCGATGAAGCCGCCTGCGAAGCTGTCGCCTGCGCCGGTCGGATCGAAGACGTCCTCGAGCGGGAGGGCCGGTGCGAAGAAGACCTGCTCTTTGTTGAAGAGCAGCGCGCCGTGTTCGCCTTTTTTGATGATGAGCACTTTCGGTCCCATCGCGAGGATCTTCTGTGCCGCTTTCACGAGCGAATATTCACCGGAGAGCTGGCGGGCTTCCGCGTCGTTCACGGTGAGCACGTCCACCTGCGCGATCGTTTTCACGAGGTCTTCCCAGGCGGTGTCCATCCAGAAGTTCATCGTGTCGAGGACGATGAGCTTGGGGCGTTTTTTAAGCTGCGCCATCACTTTCTGCTGGATGGAGGGCATGAGGTTGCCGAGCATGAGGAAATCGCACTCGCGCAGCGCCTCTGGCACTACGGGGTCGAAATCGGCCAGCACGTTGAGCTCGGTGATGAGCGTATCGCGGGAGTTCATGTCGTTGTGGTAACGTCCCGACCAGAAGAAGGATTTCTCGCCTTCTTTGACCTGCAGGCCGTCGAGGCTGACGCCGTGGCTCTTCAGCATCCCGATGGATTCTTTCGGGAAATCGCTGCCGACGACCGACACGAGGCCGATCTTGTCGGTGAAATAGGACGCGGCCAGGGAGATGTAGGTAGCGGCGCCGCCGATGATTTTGTCGGTTTTGCCAAACGGGGTCTCGATCGCATCGAAAGCAACGGTCCCAACGACTAATAAGCTCATTTTGTACAGATTAAAGTTCCGGCGGCAAATGTAGGGGCATTTTGAGCCCGAATTCCAGCCTTCCGGAACTATTTACCCGTTGTTTTTCAGCAGGTTTTGCGGAATTATTTGGAGAATTAAACCCGGAGTAGTAATATTGCAGCCCGTTTTAAGGGAGAAACGGTAAATTTGTCTCCCACGTTCTTCAGATACTGTAACCAGAGTCCCGCGAGGGATTTTGCAATATGATCCTCCTTAGCTCAGCTGGTTAGAGCACATGACTGTTAATCATGGGGTCCCTGGTTCGAGCCCAGGAGGGGGAGCTGAAAAATGAAACACCCGGTAGATGAATTCTGCCGGGTGTTTTTGTTTTTACTACCTCCTACTAACAAATTTTGTTGCTTTCTGTAACGAAATTGAAATCGTATTTCGTTATGTACATTTAATACTGTGAGCCGGATGTGGGATTCGAACCCACGACCTCCACATTACTTAGTGGCACTCTAGCCATCACCTTACTTTCCTACATCTGGTTAAAAGCCACAAGAGGAGAAATCCATAGTGACAATACTGAGCTAATCCGGCATGACATCAAAGTAGGAAAAACATCAACACTCTGACAGCCTGTCAATTAATCTGTTCTGGTCTAAGGTTTGGAGCAAGGCACAAAAAAAGCACATGACCCTAATTATCTCTCACATCAACAAGCATGGCATAATTCAGATGAGTGATTCCAACTTATCTACCAGGGAAGGCACCGCTGGCTTTGGGCAGAAGGTATTTCCCATCCCACACCTTAATGCCTCTGTTGCTTATACAGGAGCATTTTGGGTTGGTGATGATCAGCTTGATGTTTGGTTGAACAGATTTATTGATGGAAGCAGGTTTGCTTTATTAAAGAACATCAAAGAATTTGGAGACCAGCTTGTGGAGAGGTTAAATACAGACATGACTGCGTCAGCGAAGGAAGTGCCTATTATACTTCACGTGGCCGGTTATGACACTGTGGCCGGGATGTCTCATGCAACACACATGCACATCTCAAATTGTTCTCTTGCAGAAGACGGTCATTACGGTCAGGTAAGAGACCGCTTCGTGCTCAACAGTGATTTTGATTCAGCCACAAGCAAAAAAGACAGAGATCTTTTGATGCAGTGGGACACTGCAGAAGGAGGCTACTCCCTATTTGCAAACGGTCATAGGGAGGGAAGGGGCGCCTTCCTCCTCATAGAAGGACACATAACTCCAATACTCTTTACAATCTGGAGTATGCAAGGAAAGGATAATTGGCCTTTTCGTTGGCCGCAGTCACTGTTTGAAACTGCAAGCATTTTGAAGCACTATTTTGAGCTAGTTTGCCATCTGTATAAAATGAGTTCTCTCCCGGCATTATACGTTGGTGGAGAAATTCAAACTCATCTAATACCTGCACCTCAGAACTTATGCAAGGACCCGCTTGAATAATTGGGAGTTGCGGAAATGAAAAGAAACTCCGTAGAGATAAAACGTTGTGATAAGCTGCAAATAATATTGACTCTAGTGCGCCTAACCCACGTGACCGAGGGCTCATCACGGTTCAACTTTTTTTGAAAAGAATTCCTTCGCTGGAAATGTCTGCAGAGGTTTCTTGTTCACCCCCCCAGAAAAAGGTGTAGGTATAATATCACCCAAGCGACATCCGCCGGTGGCGAAGTAGAGTTACGAATGATCTGCTGGGTAATTAGTATATCAGGCCTTTTGCTTTTGAATATTAATCTTGTTTTCAGTAGTCGTCTTTTCTTCTTCAATTGTAAATTCCTCCTGAACATTTGAAATAAAAGGTCGTTGCGTAAGTTGAGAGAAAAGATATTGGTCGTTTAAAAGTCGAACAAAATCCTCTGCCGCTACCATTGTCTTGATTTCAAATTTCCCTTTACCAGGGACATACTTTATCCGCTTTGCAAGGCTATTTTTTCCATCCTTGGTCTTATAGTCTTCCAGAAACTTTTTCATGGTCTGAATCGGCTGCTTTAGTACCTCATTGTCGGTCTTTACTTTCATGAGTTTTTTGCTGAAAGCGAGTTTTTGAATTTGTTTTTCGAACACCTCAAGATTTGTCAGAATGTTTTTCTTACGAATCAATTCTAGCGATTCAGCTCCTTTCCTTAAGTATCTATCGTTAAACCCGTATTTGGATTCAAGTAGATTTAGATTTAAAATAATAAAATGCTTATTGACCAGCATAAAATCTATTTTATCGCTGACCTTTAACAGGGGCTCTTTTTCCAACGAGAACCTTGTTGCATGAATTTTCTCAAACCCAAGCGCTTTTAAAACCGGCGTTTTAGATAAAACATCTATTGGATACTTATGTTTATAAATGATGACTTGTTCATTATCAACTTGAAGCCGAATCAGAAAAGCAAATACATTTTCCAGTGAATTACTTTTGAAGTTAAATTTCGGGACATCCTCATAACAAAGGTTCCAAAGCTTTTTCATTTCTTCAAACTCTTCTGGAATATGGTAGTCATCCTCTTCTGTAGGCGGAGTAACAGGAAAAAAGTAGTACGTGTTTTTAATCTCATCAACTTTTCCTATTGGCTTTAAAAACCAATCGGCAAAACCGTCGATTGACTTTCCCTCGTTATTCTGATTTAATAACTGGTTTTTAATTTTAGTAATAAAGACCGACTGAAGGCGTTCTTTAGCCCCATTATCTTCGAGATCTGCCCGAAGAATTTCGATAGGCGCTTCATGAGAGCCTTTATAGAGAAAATACAGCTCGAGTCCGGGCTGCTTATCGCTAACAAATTTTAGTTGGGAAATGAGGTTAGCCTTATTCATTACTTTACGAAGTATATGTTTTCGTCAATGAGTCTCCTGCTGATTTTGTCTCCGGCTTTTAATTTCTTTCTTGAGATTGCAATTATTTTGTTCTCATCACCTTCAAATGAAACGTAGTAGACATAAACACCAAGCAAGGACAGTGTTGGATTTGTGTAGAAGAAATTTGTTTTTACATAAATGACCCCTATTATGACTATCATAAAAAGAAACAAAAACCAATTTCTTCTTCCTGAGAAATCGAACGTCACAAAGGGGAGAATGTAAGTTGCAAGAAAGGAAAGGTGATTATTACTAATATTTTCAACAATCTTTATTGTCTTCGGATGAGCAAAATCGCCTTGCAATTCTTTAAAATATAGCTTGTAAATAGTGCAGCCCAAAATGATGAAAAGTCCACAAGCAATTGAAGGAATATTTACAAGCAAAAACTGTTTAACACAATCCCAAGAGTTGCATATATGCAGAGAAACGTATTGAAATTTTTTTATGATTATGCTTACGAAAAGCAATATCAGCGAAACAATATATAATCCAATCTTGTACTTAGTCATCTCTTTTCCTCATTTGCATTGTTTACTCATTTAGCATTATTCTTCCATAAATAATCCAAACAAAAATCACTCACACATTTCGCCTCTCCGAAATAACTTTCCGAATCGCCCATTTCCCTTTCCCAAACCCATCAAATGCATTAGCACACAATAATTATTTGTCCGCCTTAGAGTAACTTCCCGCCACCCACCGCCTTATGCCCCCATGCGCCACCTTCTCCTCCTCCTTTTCCTCCCCACCCTCCTCCTCTCGCAAACCATCTCCATAACCCCCGACCGCTACCTCTCCGATCGCCGCGGCGGTGCCATGCCGATCCCGGTTTTTACCATCAACAAAAAAGACACCTCGCTCTTCCCGCCGGGACGGATGCCGCAATTCCGCCTGCCGAAGTCCAAAGGCCAGTGCGGATTCGCGTTTATGCCGTGCCCGTTTGTGCCGGAGCGCTACGGGCTGGCCTGGCGGGTGCCGGTGTATTTCACGCACCTCGGCGAACCGGGCCTGCAGGCGTTTGTCGACCGCAACTTCAACGGCGACTATACCGACGATGGCGCGGCATCGCCTGCAGATGAGAGCGGGCGCGTCACCGTGAGCATCGCCGATCCTGCGCACCCGGGTACAGAGCTGCGGACGCGCTACCGCATGCTCTCGTCGCTCGTGAAGCCCGACAGCGCGTTTGCCGGACTGTTCACCGGCAATGAATATTACGCGGGCACGACGCTCAAAGACCCGTCGCTGTGGCTGGCCGCTGAACCACTGCTGATCAAAGGTCGAGACGTTGTGATCGGGCGGGATTCGATGTGCGTCGTCTTCTGCGATCGTGACGCCGACGGCTGCTTTTTCGGAACGGGCGACCTGGTGGCGTTGCTTCCGTACGGATCGGATTCTGCTTACACGACGCCGAGCAGAGGCATGCGAATCCTGGCGCCGGGGCTGATCCTCGGGTTCCGCGGTAAGGCTTACGAGATCGGATACGACACCACGCAATGCGCTGCTGCGACGCTTTGTGCGCGGCCCGATCTGCCGCCGCCGGCTGAGCTTGCGATCGGGGACGCGCTGCCGCATTTTTACGTTCGCTTCTTCAGCGGTGATTCGGCGGATATCTATACCGCCATGCGCCCGGGCACGTACCTGTACCTCGATTTCTGGGGAACGTGGTGCGTGACCTGCCGCATGCAGATCCCTTCCCTGCGGGCGCTGCACGATACACTCGGCGACCGGCTGACGATCGTTTCGCTCGATGCGTACGACGAGCCGGAAAAAGTCAAAGCGTTCGTCGCGAAGGAGGAGATGCGCTGGGTGCAGGGATATTCCAATTTGCCGGCGATGCGATTACTGTACGGTAACGATACGTACCCGTACGGCGTGCTGGTGAATCCCGAGGGAAAGATCGTGGCGTTTGATGTGCAACCGAAACAAGTGGCGGAGATCATTTCGGGACAGTGAAATTTCAATTCTTCCGAGTCAACGTCAATGATTAAAACTTAATCACCGTAGCGCTCCGCAGATCATTTACAAAAACCAAACCCTGCGCGTCATTTCCAAATTGCTGTTGGGCGCGTTCAACAAAGATCTTTAACCGTTCTTCGAAGACGAGGTTCTCCCGTCCTGTTTTAACGACATTATTAATTATATCCAGCACTTTTTGTTTTTTGCCCATGCCGAGCGAATCTGCAATGGCAGTAAGGTCATCGGCATTAATCGTTCCAACTGTCGTGTAGGAGGTAACGGGAGCGCTTTCAATAAAAAGATAAACGCCATTCATCTGCTCCGCCTTACCATACGATTGCTGCACAGCATTAGCAGAGGCAAAATGAAAATAGGCGAAGGTGAGCACTCCGCCGATCGCAAGGCCGGCGATGAGGAGCAGTACTCCGTTGGATTTTGTTTTTGGTTTCATCGGATTCGGATGAGGTATTATTCAGAGGTGATTTATGTTCAGTATTACTCATACTCCGCCGTGATGCACCGATCATTGCAAACAATTCCCCACCGCCCCCGCGCTCTTCTCCATCTCCTTCTCCAGCATCGGCACCAGCGAATCACCTGCTGCATTTTTCAGCTGCTGCAATTCCGCCAATGAAAAATCCTTCGCGAACTGCACCGCCAGCGAATCGGTCATGCAATCGCAGCGCGACTCGGCGAGGTTTTGAATGACGGCTGCGCTCACGTCGTGCTTCTTTTCCATCTCGCGCGTAGCGGCTTTCACCACGGCGTTGCATTCGCGCGAGAGCAGCTCTTTCGCAACGATACGTTTGGCTTCAAAGGCGTCTTTTTCGGAACAGGACGCAAGCAGTAACAAAGCAATTATGCGAATCTCCTTACTCTTCATCGTTAGGACTGTTAAGTTTTCTTTTCGCATGAGAGAAGAAGTCGGAAAGCGTGTTAGATTTAAATAACAGGCCTATAATGAGACTGAGTACCGGAATTACCACTTCAGCCTTTTCGATATAAAGAGCAGATAATACGAGCGCTGTCAGACAAATCACTAAAAGGATTCCTTTATATATTTTCTCTTTCGTATCGAGCTTGTCGATCACTTTCATCTCTTCTTTTTCCAGCTCGACTTCTTTATCCATATTGTATCGGTTCTCTTCCGCGGTGGATTCCAAGTATTTCCCAACCAGCGGGATTCCCATTTCTGCTATTACCTTCAAAAAATTCTCCTGGGTATTCTGTTGAACAACGATGCGACTTTGTTTGAGACTTTCAATCTCCTGCTCCTGCTCGTTTAGTTTTAATCTCAGTGCTTCGATTTGTTCTTCTGGAGTGAGGTTATTTTCCATTTACCCGTTTTACAGGCAATTTTGCACAGTCACCTTCTATTCAAAAATCAAATTTCCCGATCGCCCATTTCCCTTTCCCAAATCCATCTTTCCCGTTCCCCCTCAATTCCCTATCTTCACTCCAATAACCTCCTGCCACCACCCAATGGACCAGCAACCCTATTCCAACATTCCGCCGCAGGCGCCACCACAATACGGCTATCCACCGCACGATCCGCAGAACGATCCGAATTACCAGCGCCTCAAGTCCGAAGCCTGGCAAACGGCCCGCAACATGCACGAAGGCGGCATCCCGCAGGCGACGATCTACGACGTGCTCATGAAGAAAGGCCTCGACCCGGCCACCGCCCAGCAAACGGTGCTCAGCGCGATGAGCTACCCGGCGGCCAACCGTAAAGGCGAAGCGGGCAAAGACATGCTCATCGGCGGCATCCTCATCGTCGTGGGCATCGTGATCACCGTGGCGACGTATTCGGCGGCTTCGTCGTCGTCGAGCGGCGGACATTACCTCATCGCTTACGGTCCGGTGATCTACGGCGTGATCCGTTTCTTCAAAGGCGTTTCCAAACTTTAATTCCGTTCGGGCGGGGAAGGCGATGTTGCGAAAGTTCCTGGTGGTTGTGTTGTTATTTTTCGGCAATGCCTTGCTGCACGGGCAAAGTGCGCAGGAGCTGCTGAAAAATTGCGACGCCGTTTATTCCGCCGACCCGGATTCTTCTTATGCGCTGAGCCTTCGCATCGAAACGATCGCGCGGGAACAACACGACACGTTGCTGCTGGCGAAAGCGCTGGCGAAAAAGGCGCGCTACCACATTCTAAAATCGCAGTTCGAAGACGCGCGGTCGGAAGTGAACGACGCGATCGCTTTTTCCGAAAAGAAAAACGACGCTTCCAATGAAGCCTATGCGCTGAAATTAAAAGCGATCCTGCTGCGGCGCATCGGTAACGAGGAAGAAGCGCTTTCATTGCAGGAACAGGCCGTCGTGCTCTACAGCAGCGTGCGCGATACCGCGGGGAAGATCAACGTGTGGCTGAACCTCTCGAACAATTACGTCGCGCTGAAAAAATACGATAAGGCGAAAGCGGTGCTCGATAGCATCGCGCTTTACCCGCAGCAGCTGTCGACGTCCAACGGTTATTTCTACCACCAGAACCGCGGCAAGTGGTACACCACGCAGAACCAGTACGAAGCCGCGCTCGACGAATACGCCCTCGCCAAACCCATCGCGCTGCAGTTCCGGCTCACCGACAGCTACGTCACGCTGCTCACGCTCATCGCAGAAGCGCAATTGCACATCAACGATCTTGCCGGCGCAGAAGCATCGCTCGATGAAAGCTGCCGCCTCGCGCGCGAAAACCATCTTGACAACGAGCTCGACGAAGCGCTGATCCAGCTCACGCAGCTGTACGTTTCCAAAGGCGATTACCGGAAAGCGTTCGCCACGCAGCAGGAAAAAGATTCGCTGGAGAAAATGATGTACAACATCGAGCGCATCAACAAGATCAACGAGCTGGAAAAACGGCTGGAGCTTTCGGAAAAAGAAAAGCAGCTCACGAAAAAAGACCTCGACCTCGCGAAAGAAAAAAACGAGCAGGAACGGTTGCGCGCGCAAAACATCCAGTTGTACATCATCATCTTCTTCGTCTTCGCCGTGGCCGTGCTCACGCTGCTCCTGCTCGTGCGCACACGACGTTTGAACACGCAGATCGCGGGACAGAAACAGCTCATTGAAGAAAAAAGCGCGATCATCGAAGACGCGTACACGAGCATCCGCGACAGCATCTCGTACAGCAAGCGCATCCAGAACGCGATCCTTCCCACCGACGCGATCGTGCGGTCGCTATTCCCGGAATCGTTCATCCTTTACAAACCGAAAGACATCGTCAGCGGCGATTTCTACTGGTTCGAGCGCTGGGGCAATGAAATTCTTTTCGCCGCGGTCGATTGCACGGGACACGGCGTGCCGGGCGCCTTCATGAGCATCGTCGGCTACAACCAGCTGAACGAAGCGGTGAACGTACACGGTCTCGCGAAGCCGAACCTCATCCTCAACGCGCTGAACAAAGGCGTGTCGAAAGCGCTGCGGCAAACGGACGACGAAGCGGTGCGCGACGGCATGGACATCGCGCTGTGCGTGTATCACCCGGAAACGCGGAAGCTGCAATTCGCGGGCGCCTACAACCCGCTGTGGATCGTGCGCGGAACGGAAGTGATCGAAGTGGCTGCCGACAAACAACCGATCGGCGCGTACCCGGGGCAGGAGTTAAAACCGTTTACACTGAAAGAGCTGCAGCTGCAGCCCGGCGATTGTTTGTACCTGTTCTCCGACGGTTACGCGGACCAGTTCGGCGGGCCCAACGGAAAAAAATTCAAATACAAAAAGCTGCAGGAAGTGCTGAAAGAAAATGCGTCGCGCGATATGGCCGCGCAGAAAAACGTGCTGGAAGAAACGTTCCGTCAATGGATGGGCAGCTACGAGCAGGTGGATGACGTGCTGATCATCGGGATACGGGTGTGATGATGGGAATTCGTCAGTCCCTCCGATGCGCGCATGGGGGCCGATCGTGCCACGATGAAAAAGGTTCTCGACTCCGCTCGAACAAGCAGGGTAGTTCAATTTTTTTTCGCAATGAAAAACGCCGAAT
>CAMLEF010000158.1 GCA_946478675.1 uncultured Flavobacteriales bacterium
ATCTATGCGGTGATCTGCCGCAGTTTCTGCCCGATGAAATCTTGTTTTTTGATTTTATTGATTTGAATTTCAGTGTATTGTTACAAAACGGCCTGCCCCGGGAGAAGGCAGGCCGTATCTTTTTGAAACGCTCCCGTTATATCCCCGGAAGTCCGTGCTCCGGCCGGAAAAATCGCATTGAAAAGCCGGAATTTCTTTGTCTGCCGGATTTATTTATCTTAGCAGCCACCCTGAAGAACAGTTTTCTTCAGGCCACGTCAAACCGAAACACAAACCTAATTCGCTATGAAACTGATGAAGGTACTCTCCGCTGTTGTGGTTTTTCTGCTCGCGTTCACCATTCACGCGCATGCACAGAAGAACTACATCCGTGACGCCGACCGCGCGTTTGAGTCACAGCAGTACTACAATGCGGCAGAACTCTACAAGAAGGGTATTGCCAAAATCAAAAACAAACAGGAGAAGGCCCGCATTACCTTCCAGGTGGCAGAATGCTATCGCAAGATGAACGACTGGAAACAGGCGGAATCCTGGTATGGTAAAGCCATTAAGGCGAAATACACCGACGACAAAATGTATCTCTGGTACGCAGAGGCCAAGAAAATCAACATGAAGTATGATGAGGCCATCACCGCGTTCCAGGATTATAAAACACGCGTTCCTTCCGATCCCGCCGGGGAAAACGGCATCAAGTCGAGCGAGCTTTCCCAGAAATGGAAAGACAGCCCGACCCGTTATGTCGTAGAGAACATGGCGCAGATCAACTCGAAGGACTATGACTTCTCGCCGACCTTCAGTGACAAGAAGCACACGTCGCTGATCTTCACCTCCAAGCGTGAAGGCCAGACCGGCAACAAGATCGACCCGATCTCCGGAACGATGTACTCCGACCTCTTCGAAACGAAAGTGGACAAGAACGGCAAATGGAGTGCACCATCCACGATCCAGGGCAGCGTCAACACGGCTCTTGCGAACGAAGGCGCTTCCTGCGTCAACAAAAAAGCCGACAAGATCTACTTCACCAAGTGCGACCAGGCGAAAAAGAAACTCGTCACCTGCAAAATCTACCTGTCCGCTAAAAAAGGCAACTCCTGGGGCGATCCCGAAGTTGTTGATTTCGGCCTCGACGCTGCAGTGCTCGACAGCTTCAACTTCCGTCACCCCACGATCAGCGCTGACGAGCAGGTAATGGTCTTCTCTTCGGATATGACCGGCTGCATGGGTGGCCTGCACTCCGACCTCTGGATGTCTACCTTCGACAAGAAGACGAAAAAATGGGGCAAGCCCACCAACCTCGGCGCTGTTATTAATACGAACGGCCGCGAAGGTTTCCCGTACATCAGCGAAGCCGGTGACCTTTATTTCTCTTCCGATGGCCAGCTCGGCATGGGTGGTCTCGACATCTTCAAAGCGCCGCTCACCGACGCGAAGACCTGGAAATGGGGCACCCCCGAAAACCTGAAATACCCGATGAACTCTTCCGGCGACGATTTCGGTATCGTATTCGACGGCAAGAAAGAAAAAGGATTCCTCACCTCGAACCGCGAAGGCACCAAAGGCGCTGACGACATCTGGTCGTTCTACCTGCCGCCGCTGGTATTCCACCTGACCGGTACCATCACCGACTGCAAATACGGTCCGAGCATCAACGTACAAGATGCAACCGTTCGTCTCGTAGGTTCTGACGGTTCTGCCGTTGAAACGAAAACCGACAAAGACGGCAAATACAAGTTCGACCTGCTGCCGGAAGTTTCTTATGTGACGACGGTATTCTCCGATGGCAAAGCGCACAGCTCCAAAGCGGACAACTACCTCAACCTCCCGGACAAAGACAAAGGCAAGCTCACCACCGTTGGTGAAATGTCTTCCAAAGATTTCGTCCTCGACTTCTGCCTGACCCCGGTTGAACAGGAGATCCGCTTCCCGGCCGTACTGTATGACCTTAACAAGTCGACGCTCCGCCCGGAATCGAAAGACTCCCTGAACTTCCTCTACCAGACGCTCATGGATAACCCGACTGCCGTTATCGAGATCAGCTCGCACACGGACAGCCGCGCATCCGATGCATATAACGTGAAGCTTTCCCAGGCCCGCGCGCAGGCTTGCGTCGATTACCTCGTCAACGAGAAGCACGTTCCGAAAGAACGCCTCGTCGCTAAAGGTTACGGCGAATCCCGCCCGCTGCGTATGGCCGACGGTACCGTACTGACGGAGAAATACATCATGAGCAAGAAAACGAAAGAAGAACGTGAAGCGCTCTTCCAGCTCAACCGTCGTACCGTATTCACCGTCCTCAGCTGGAACTACGTTGATCCGAACGCACCGAAAGATCAGAACCAGCGTACGATCAAGCCGCCGAAAGTCATTAAGAGCGGTTGGGAAGACATGGGCGATACCACCGGCGCCGACGTTCAGGAAGAACAGCAGGCACCGGCACCGCAGCAGGCCCCGGCAGGCGGCGGTACCACGGCACCCGCAGGTGGTAACGGCACCCAGCAGCCCGGCACGCAACCCAAGCCCGGCACGCAGCCGAAGCCTGGCACGCAACCTGCCAACAAGCCGAAAGATTCCCATTAACCGGCAAACTGAAAGCAGTAACTTTGAAGCTCTCCTCGAAACAGGAGAGCTTCTTTTTTATCCCTGCCTGTATGCATTCACGAGATACGGAGGACGGCGATTCTTCCCGAAGAGAAAATCGCGGCAATGAAAAAACGAAAATGAGCGACCTCAAATACAACCAGCGCGGTGTCTCCGCTTCGAAAGAAGACGTGCACAACGCCATCAAGAATATCGACAAGGGACTTTTTCCGAATGCCTTCTGCAAGATCATTCCCGATTACCTGACGGGCGATGAGAATTATTGCATCGTCATGCATGCGGACGGCGCGGGAACGAAATCGTCGCTGGCGTATCTCTACTGGCGCGAAACCGGTGATGCGAATGTTTGGAAAGGTATCGCGCAGGATGCGATCGTGATGAATACGGATGACCTGCTGTGCGTCGGCGCGACGGATAATATTCTCCTGTCGTCGACGATCGGCCGGAATAAAAATCTCATTCCCGGCGAAGTTATTTCCGCGATCATCAGCGGCACCGAAGAAGTGCTGGCGGAATTGCGCGGCATGGGCGTCGGCATTCGCAGCACCGGCGGAGAAACCGCAGACGTCGGCGACCTCGTGCGTACGATCATCGTCGACTCGACCGTGGTGGCGCGCATGAAACGCAGCGACGTGATCGCGAACGATAAAATTGCGCCGGGTGATGTGATCGTGGGTCTCGCGTCTTTCGGGCAAGCGACGTATGAGAAGGAATACAACGGCGGCATGGGCAGCAACGGCCTCACGTCGGCGCGTCATGATGTCTTCTCGCACGAGCTGGCGAAAAAATATGCCGAGAGCTTCGATCCGCTCGTTCCGGAAGAGCTCGTCTACAGCGGCAGCACCAAGCTCACCGATGAGATCGACATCGGCGGCGGAAAGAAAATGACGGCGGGAAAACTCGTGCTGTCGCCCACGCGCACCTACGCGCCGGTGATCACGAAAATTCTCGCGGAACTTCGCAATGAAATTCACGGCATCGTGCATTGCAGCGGCGGCGCACAAACCAAAGTGCTGCATTTCGTGAACGACCTGCACATTATCAAAGACAATTTATTTCCCGTGCCGCCGCTGTTCCGCCTCATCCAGGAACAAAGCAAAACGCCGTGGCAGGAAATGTACAAGGTCTTCAACTGCGGTCATCGCATGGAGATTTACGTTCCGCAACAATTCGCGCAGCGCATCATTGATATTTCGAAATCGTTCAACGTCGATGCGCAGATCGTCGGAAGAGTAGAGGCGGGGAAAGGAAAGCAGCTGACGATTAAGAGTGAGTACGGGGAGTTTAGCTATTAACCACGGAGACACGGAGGCACAGAGTGTCTCTTATTGTTTTTTGTGGAGCTGCATCATTCCTTTTTTGTTGACAATATTGTTGTCCGGAATGATGGTGTTATATTAGGTACATGGTTCTTAATGAACAAATAACCCCTGATCCTGATAATCAGAAATTTTTTGCTGCGTTCCAGATTGCAGAATATACTAATCAAAGTTTCTTCCTGACGGGAAAAGCCGGAACAGGTAAATCGACCTTCCTGAAATACTTTCGTCAGAATACCCGCAAGCGATATGTCATTCTTGCTCCAACGGGTGTTGCGGCTATGAATATCGGTGGACAAACAATTCATTCCTTTTTCCAGTTTCCGCAAAAACCGCTGATCGACTCGAAAAAGGATATCCCCATTTTTCGTCCTGTCTATCTGAACCATCCGCATGAAAAAACTCAATTGATCGAAAGGATTGATACGATTATTATCGATGAGATATCGATGGTGCGTGCCGATGTACTCGATGCAATCCACTATTCTCTTTGTCACAATGGCGGTGATCCGGCAAAGCTTTTCGGTGGAAAGCAAATCATTTTTGTAGGTGATCTTTTGCAGCTGCCGCCTGTTGTTACTGCACAGGATAAACCGCTGTTGGAAATCGCCTATCAACAACCTTATTTTTTCGCGGCGCATGTTTTTTCCCGTATGGAGCTTGGGCAGATCGAGCTCGATAAAGCATATCGTCAAAAGGACGGCGAATTCCTTCGACTGCTCGATGCTGTACGCGAGAACAGGATGACAGCTACTGAGTTGGTAAAACTTAACCAACGGCTTCACGCGGATTTTAAACCCGACATTAACCGGTTCTTTATCATTCTTTCAACGACTAATAAAGTTGCAGCTGAGGCAAATACAATTCATCTCGATCGGCTCACCGGAAAAGTATGGACTTATAACGGTGTTGTTAAAGATGAATTTCCTGAAAAAGATCTTCCGGTCGAAAAAGAATTACGACTCAAAGTAAACGCCCAGGTGATGTTTATGCGCAATGATACGCATCGTCGCTGGGTAAATGGAACGATCGGGCATATCGAGAGTTTGGGTGAGCAGACGATCCGCGTAAAACTTTCGGATGGAACAATACATACAGTTGAACGAGTGGAATGGGAATACAGGGAGTTCGGGTATGATACGAATTCCAGATCTGTAGAAGCTAAGGTTAAAGGCACCTTCATGCAATATCCGCTTCGTTTAGCCTGGGCAATTACAGTACATAAAAGTCAAGGTTTGACATTTGACAATATGATTCTTGATATAGGGTCCGGCGTTTTTCTGCATGGACAATTATATGTAGCGCTTAGCCGATGCAGATCGTTAGAAGGTTTAGTGTTGCGCACCCAGCTTCGTTCGCGGGATAATAAAGTAGACCGTTCAGTGCTTGATTTCATGCGGGGAGCCGAAATCAAGGATGCGCAAAAAATCGTTTCCGAAGGAATTGTAGTATGGCTGAATGAGCTCGTACTGCACCGAACACGGTTGTTAGAAAGTCTGCGGGATATCGAAAAAAGTCAGGGGAAAGCACAAAGCGAGTTTGACGCAATAACCTGGGAAGATGGGCCGCAGTCCATTGAAGTCATGATGAACCGTGTTCAGCGACTATACAGAGAGAATGACGAGCTCAGGAATCGCATAAGCGTATTGGAGAGCGCCTGGGAAGACGAAGAGCCTGATGTGGATTGGTTGTGATTTTTCCTGCGCTTGACTCCACGATGCACGTGTTTGATAAATGATCGGGAAGCTATAAACACCGCAGGAATGAATGGCTGCAGTAGCAATATTATCTGAGGGACAATTTGCATCAACAACGGCGCAACCCGCAATACAATCCGCTGGAACTGCTTAAGCTGCGGCTGAAACCCCTACCTTTGCACTCCGAAAACAATACCATGCTCGAGAAACTCGCCGCCATTGAAACCCGCTGGAAAAAAGTAGAAGAACAGCTTTCAGAACCGTCTGCTATGTCGGATATGAAGCAGTTCGCGAAACTGAACAAGGAATACAAGGACCTGAAGAAGATCGTGGACGCTTACCACGAATACCGCCAGGTGCTCGACAATATTGCTTCCGCGAAAAACGTGCTGGTGACGGAAAAGGATACTGATTTTCTCGAGATGGCGAAAGCGGAAATCCTGGAGCTCGAACCGAAGCAGTTGCAGATGGAAGAGCACATCCGCAATCTGCTCATCCCGAAAGATCCGGAAGACGAACGCAATGCGGTACTCGAGATCCGTTCGGGCACGGGCGGAGACGAAGCTGCTATTTTCGCAGGCGATCTCTGGCGCATGTACACGCGCTATTGCGAAGAGCACGGCTTCAAGATGGAAGTCGTCGACGTGAGTGAAGGCACGATGGGTGGTTACAAAGAAGTTGTCGTGAACGTGATCGGCGATAATGCTTACGGCACGCTGAAATATGAATCAGGTGTGCATCGTGTGCAGCGTGTTCCGGAAACGGAGACGCAGGGCCGCGTGCATACGTCTGCCGCAACGGTGGTGGTGATGCCCGAAGCCGATGACGTCGACGTTGTGATCAACCCGGCGGATATTGAAATTACCACGGCGCGTTCCGGTGGTGCGGGCGGACAGAACGTCAACAAAGTGGAAACGAAAGTCATTCTCTTCCACAAACCTTCCGGCATCCAGATCGCCTGCCAGGTGGAACGTTCACAGCACGGCAACCGCGAGCGCGCGATGAACATGCTGCGCACGAAGCTCTACGAGATCGAGCTGAACAAAAAGAACGAAAAAGAATCTTCACGCCGCAAAACCATCGTCTCCACGGGCGACCGTTCGGCGAAGGTGCGCACCTACAACTACCCGCAGAGCCGCGTGACCGATCACCGCATCGGGCTCACGCAGCACAACCTTCCGGCCTTCATGGACGGCGATATCCAGTCGATGATCGACGCGCTGCAGCTGGCCGAAAATGCCGAGCGATTGAAAGAAGGCCTTTCTTCTTAAGCGAAGATTTCCTGTTTTTTTAGAAGAAACCCGGAAATTTTTTCACCGGTTTGACTTTTGGGAGCAGGTTAGTGGCAGGCCATACCCCTACTTTTCATAAAATTAATTATTGAAAATCAGAACTTTGCAATTTTAATCAAACATTTGTTTGATAGTTAAACAATCGTTTGATTAGTTTTGCGGCCGTGAACAACGAAAATCAAATAACGCCCCCCAATGATGCGACTGATAAGCAGGACTTCCTGTTGTCGGTTGCGGAAGAGCTGTTTGCCGAGCACGGCTTTGACGGCACTTCCATCCGCATGATCGCCGAGCAGTCCGGTATGAACGTGGCCATGATCTCTTATTATTTCGGATCGAAGGAGAAGATGTTCGAGGAGCTCATCGGCCGGAAAGTGGCGCATATGCGGACGCTCGCGCAGCAAATGGACGATATGAAGGATTGTGATGCCTGGCACAAGTTGGTCTACCTGGTAGAAGGTTATACCGACCGCATCATCAACAACCAGGCGTCGTTCCATAAGCTGATGATGCGGGAGATTTCCCTTCGCAAACGCCCCGCGATCGTGCAGATGATCGAAGAGCGCATCGCGACCAACATGGGGATTATCCGCAACGTACTCACGGAAGGAATCAGCGCCGGTATTTTCCGTTCCGATATCGAATTGCCGATGCTCATCATCGTCATTTTCGGATCGATCAACCATACGGTTTCGGCGAAGAACCTGATCATGAAAATGTCCATTCTCGAAGGAAAACCGGTGGCGCTGACGCCGGAAGATCTTCGCGAAAAAGTAAAAGAAGGGCTGAAGGTCGTGCTTGCACGTTACATGCTCGTGAATCCTGCACACTACAATTTGCAATAACTATCTATCTCTGTTTTTATCCGCTATGAAAAAACGCATACAGCTACTTTTCGCACTTGCTTCGGTTCTTCCGCTGGCGATGACCGCGCAGAATTCCCAGACGCTCACGATCAACCAGGCCGTGCAGATGGGAATGTCGAACAGCAAAGTGCTTCGCATGGACACGCTGAAGCTCGCGCAGGCACGCATCAAGCAGTCGCAGGTGAATGATGCAGCGCTGCCGAATGTGAACGTTTCTGCCGGCTACACCCGACTGAGCGACATTACCCCGTTGCAATTCCAGTTCCCGGGCAATCCCGAGCCGGTGACGCTGTACCCGAATATTCCGAATCAGTATATACTGCACGCTTCCGTCGGCGAAAATATTTTCACGGGATGGAAGCTGAAGTATTCGATCGAATCGTACGGCTATCTTACGAAAGCTTCCGAGCTCGACGTGGCGAAAGATGAAGGCGAAGTCCGCTTCAACATCATGGCGGCGTACCTCAGCTTCGTTAAGCTTCGCCTCTCGCAGCAGATCGTCGATGAAAATATTCATGTCGCTCAGCAGCGTGTCGATGAAGTGACGTCGATGCGCGAACGTGGCATGGCGACGGACAACGACGTGCTGAAAGCGCAGCTGTATCAATCGAACCTGTTGCTTTCGAAGAGCGACATGGAAAACAGCGTGGCGGTATCGCAGTACAACCTGTGCATCCTGCTCGGTCTTCCCGAGACGACGATGATCCAGGCCGACACGACGGGACTGTTCGCAGCGATCGCTCTGCAAACCGAATCGAGCTACGAGCAGCTCGCGATCAGCAACCGCACCGAACTGCAGGCGGCCGGTGCGCGCAACCAGGCTTCGATGAGCAATGTGAAAGTCGCGCAGTCGGTGTATTACCCGACGGTCGGTGTGTTCGCCGATTACGCTTACGATCGCCCGAACCAGCGCATCTTCCCGCCGAGCGACGAGTTCACCGCAACGTGGGATGCTGGTGTTCGACTGACGTGGAACCTCACCGGGTTGTATGCCGGCAAGCACAACATCGCCGACGCGAAAATGCAGGTGATGCAATCGCAGCTGCAAACGGACATGCTCACCGATAACATCCGCATGGAAGTTTTCCAGAATTATTCGGCAGTCGTGACGGCGCAGAACAAGCTGACGACGCTGGATCTCGCGGTGAAACAATCGGAAGAGAACAACCGCCAGGTGAAAGCGAAATACGATCAGCAGGCTGCGCTCATGAGCGACGTGCTCGATGCGGATGCTTCGCTGCTCCAGTCGCGCGTCAACCTCGTGCTGCAGCGTGCAGAAGTGCAGCTCGCTTACAATCGTCTGCTCAAATCAACCGGAACACTGAAATAATTTTTTTAATCGCGATAACAACGCAATATCCCGCTTATACCAATGGAACAGAA
The DNA here is from genome assembly GCA_946478675.1 of uncultured Flavobacteriales bacterium. The sequence goes on from CAMLEF010000158.1 coordinate 9,156, forward strand.
AGACCAGGCACAGAACGAAGCCCCGCAAAAGAAAAAACGCAGCAAGCTCGCACCGATCATCCTCGCCGTACTCGTGCTCGGCGGTGGTGGCTACGCGCTGCGCACCTATATGTGGAACCAGCACCACGAATCGACGGACGATGCGCAGGTGGAAGGAAACATCAGCCCCGTGCTGCCGCGCATTTCCGGTTACGTGAACCAGATCCGTTTTGAAGACAACCAGATCGTGCACAAAGGCGACACGCTCATCACGCTCGACGACCGCGACCTGAAGATCAAAGTCCTGCAGGCAGAAGCGGCGCTCGCGAATGCGAAAGCAAACGTAGAAGCCGTTCGTGCGAATACGACGACTTCTTCTGCCGGCATCAAAACCGCGCAGTCGAATGTGGATCTCGCCAATGTCCGCGTGAAAAAAGCGCAGGACGATTTTGCGCGCTACGATGCATTGCTCAAGCAGAAAGCCGTAACGCAGGCACAGTTCGATGCGGTGAAGGCCGATCGTGATGCTTCGCTCTCGCAGCTCGACGTGGCGAAAAAACAACTTGAAGCCGCGCAGATACAAAGCTCAGCTTCCAACGAACAGATCAAAGTGGCGCAATCGGTGGTTGATCAGCGCCAGGCCGACCTGGACTTTGCGAAGCTGCAGCTTTCCTACGCGGTGATCACGGCGCCGATGGACGGACAAGTGTCGAAGAAGAACGTGCAGCCCGGCCAGTACGTGCAGGCCGGACAAG
>CAMLEF010000159.1 GCA_946478675.1 uncultured Flavobacteriales bacterium
GATGGACGGCATCGGCCCCAACGACCTGCAGATCGAATCGCTTGTGCAGCGCGTAGCCGGCGGCGAAGTGAAAGAAGTGATCATGGCGCTCAGCACCACCATGGAAGGCGACACGACGAACTTCTACATCTACAAGCGCCTGAAAGATTTCAGCATCCCCGTCTCCACCATCGCACGCGGCATCGCAGTCGGCGACGAGCTGGAGTATGCTGACGAAGTCACGCTCGGCCGCTCGATCCTCAACCGCGTTCCTTACGAACGTACCTTCTCCGCACAGTAATCCACCACGGAGACACAGAGGCACGGAGCAATTTTCCAATTCTTATTGCGTTTCCTCCGTGTCGCCGTGTCTCCGTGGTTCACTTTCGCGGTTTCCGTTAAATTTGCGACTGCCAGCCCATTTTGAAACTTTCTGTAATCATAGTCAACTACAACGTCGAGCACTTCCTCGAGCAATGCCTGCACAGCGTGCGCAAAGCTTCGAAGAACCTGCCGGTGGAAGTGTTTGTCGTCGATAACAACTCCGTCGACGGCTCGCTGGCGATGGTACGCGCGAAGTTTCCCGAAGTGAAGATCATCGCGAACAAAGAGAACACCGGCTTCTCCCGCGCCAACAACCAGGCCATGCGGATCGCGAACGGCGAATACGTGCTGCTGCTTAATCCCGATACCGTCGTCGAAGAGACCACCTTCGAAAAAGTCGTCACCTTCATGGACGCGCACCCGGAAGCGGGCGGCCTCGGCGTGCAGATGATCGACGGCAAAGGCAATTTCCTCCCGGAATCGAAACGCGGCCTGCCGACGCCGGCTGTCGCCTTCTACAAGATCTTCGGGCTGTCGAAATTATTTCCGCGCTCGAAAAAATTCGGTCGTTACCATCTCGGTTATCTCGACAAAGACCAGACGCACGAAGTGGAAATTCTCTCCGGCGCGTTCATGCTCATGCGCAAAGCGGCGCTGGATAAGGTCGGGCTGCTCGACGAAGATTTTTTCATGTACGGCGAAGACATCGATCTCTCCTACCGCATCATTCTCGGCGGCTACAAAAATTATTATTTCCACGACACGCGCATCATCCATTACAAAGGCGAAAGCACGAAGAAGAGCAGCGTCAATTACGTCTTCGTCTTCTACCGCGCAATGGCCATCTTCGCGAAAAAGCATTTCTCGGCGAAAAATGCGCAGCTGTTTTCTTTCCTGATCAACATCGCGATCTACCTGCGCGCCGGCGCTGCCATCCTCGCGCGACTCATCAAAGCGAGCGCGCTGCCGCTGTTCGATCTCGCGCTGCTGCTCGTCGTACATTTCTTCATCACCGATTATTATGCTGCCAATTTCAAGTTCGGTGAGGGCGGCGCTTACCAGGAAAAGCTCGTCAACATCCTGCTGCCGGTGTATAACATCACATGGCTGCTCGCGGTGTATTTCAGCGGCGGCTACGACAAGCCCATCAAGCTGCTAAAGATCGTGCGCGGCGTGTTCGTGGGAACGGCGGCCAACCTCGTGATGTACGCGCTGCTTCCTGAAGAGTGGCGTTTCTCCCGCGCGATCATTCTCTTCGGTGCGGGCTGGGCGCTGGCGGGTTTGCTGCTGTCGCGGTTGCTGTTTCATCTCGCGCGCATCAAAGGCATGCGCATCGACAGCGGACTCGCGCAACGCATCGCGATCGTGGGCAGCCCGGATGAATGCCGTCGCGTAAAAGGACTGCTCGGGCAAACGTCGGCGCATACGGGCTTCGTCGGTTTCGTGAGCGCGTCGGATGAAGACGTGAATGAAGCCTCGTTTATCGGCCGCTTCGGTCAGCTGGCGGACATCGTGAACATTTACGGCATCGACGAAGTCATCTTCTGCGCAAAAGATCTTCCCGCGCACGAGATCATCGACCGCATGGCGCAGCTCGGCGACAGCCGCAAAGTGAATTACAAGATCGCCCCGCCGGAAAGCCTCTCGATCATCGGCAGCAACTCCATCGACACGGCCGGTGATCTGTATGTCATCGACATCAACTCCGTCAGCAAGCCCGTCAACCGCCGCAACAAACGCGTGATCGACGTCGGCCTGTCGCTGCTGTTCCTCGGCACCTTCCCGCTGCTGATGTGGATGATGAAAAAACCCTTCGGCTTCGTGGCAAATATTTTCACGGTGCTGTTTGGCATCAAATCGTGGGTCGGCTACGCGCCTTCACAGAATGAGAATATTCATTTGCCGAAGATCCGTCCGGGCGTGTTGAATCCTTCGGATGCTTTGCCGGAAGAGCAGCGTACGCCGGTGATCTGCTCGCGTTTGAATTTGCTGTATGCGAAGGATTACCAGGTGGGGAATGATTTGAATGTGGTGCGGAAGGGGTTTCGTGATTTAGGAAAATAAAAATCTGAACCACGGAGACACGGAGGCACAGAGAAACATCAACTCCGTGTCACCGTGCCTCCGTGGTTCATTTTTGTAAATTCGTCTGCAACATTCACATTACACCCATGGAAGCAAACACCAACACACTTAACTGGTTCGAAGTTCCCGTCGCAGATTTCGAGCGCGGCAAAAAATTCTACGAAACGATCTTCGGCATGTCGATGCACACGATGGATTTCGGCCCGTTCAAGATGGGCATGTTTCCTTCCGAGCCTAACAGCGGCAAGCTGAACGGCGCGATTTGCTTCGGCGAAGGCTACAAACCCTCGCAGGAAGGCGCGCTGGTTTATTTCAACGCCAATCCCGACCTGCAGCCGGTGCTGGATCGCATCGAAGCGGTGGGTGGAAAAATTCTCCAGCAGAAAACGCAGATCTCGCCCGAGTACGGTTATATGGCGATCTTCCTCGATACGGAAGGCAACCGTGTGGCGCTGCATTCGAACAAATAGTTTTTTTTTACCACATAGGAACATAGACACACATAGAACGATTATGTGACCTATGTTTCTATGTGGTTCAATAACCCTGTATGCTGAAACTTCGTTTGGTTCTTATTGGTTTGCTGGCGGCGCTGGTGATGCGCGGGCAGGTGGATTCGTTCCGGGTCGAGGGAAAATATTATGATTTCAATTTACCTGCTGATTGGACTCTTGATTATAAATCAGACTCAATCGTAGATAGTAAAAATTGGAATGTCCAACTATCGTATGCAATCAAGGAGCACTGCTTACACGCTTCAATTTTCTTAGGTATCAAGAAAACAGAAGTTTTGCCGACAGTGAGTGCAAAAGAGAGAAAGAAACTCAACAGACAGACTCCTACTGTCAAAGACTGTGATGAATTAGGTTTCTATGGGGAACAATACACCTTCCATAAGCCATATTCCGGTTGCGTGGCTGAAGAATATACAATCTATCGGGATTACATGCTTAATGACTCCCTTTATCTTTCTATTGCGATCAACTGCACGGGAAATAAACAAGAACTCCCAACTCTTTTAAATCCCTTTTACAGCTTTGCTACGGACTTTTTAAGTCTAAACAATAAGTCTCTGACCGCATTTGATCAACGATATCATTATGTTGGAAACGAATTTATAGACACCCTCAATTACAAAGACGAAAAATACGCATACAGGTCGCTTGTCTATTGGAAGCGAGAATCAAAGAGAGATCACAATCAATTCACACATGAAGTTGGGCCATGCGGCCATATTTGTATTGATGTCTTTGCTTGCGAACCGCCAACGCAATCAAATTATTCAATGCGTACAGAAAATCTCTTTGTTGAAAAGCACATGGAAGTAATAAGCTCATGTTACGTGCAGTCATACTTTTCAATCAAACCATCTGCACTGTGTGGAACAAATTATAACCAATACGAATTATATTACTATGTGTACATGAATGACGCGACATGTGTCTGCTTTGGTCTTACCGTAGATTCTGCGAACAATTTACTTTTTCGGCCTTACAAGGACCTGATGATATCAATGGTAAAGGATTTTATTACCCGCAATAAAATGCATTAAAGCGGTATACATCTTCATCCCTCTCAACAACCTACATCGCTCAAAAAATTTTTTCGGTCTTTATTGGACACGACAACAACAAATTGACGCCGAGCAAGTCCCTTCCAAATCTACCACTCCATATCATTCGTTTTGCAGGAGAAAATCGCCGATGCGGATCATCACGGCGATCATCGGCGGGTGATCGAAATAACCGATGCTCAGCTTGCGCGCGTACATCCAGTAGTACGCTTCGTCGTTGGCCAGCCCGGTGAAGGACGCCTGCAGCAAATTGACCAGCAGCCAGGCGATCGTAAAGAAGAGAACAGCTTTTTTATCGTCAAACGGCTTTCGCAGCAGCGCGTTCATAGTTTCGTTTTTACATAAAACGCAGGAAATGAAAAAGGTTGCCCGCCGATCGCGGTAAATGCAGAACTTTGGAAATACTGTATCGAAAGCCTGGCGCTTCGTTATAACGGCATGCAACGAATCTTCTTACTCCTTTGTATTTGTTTTCCGCTGCTGTTGCCGGCGCAAAATCTCGTGCAGAATCCGGGCCTCGAAACGATGGGAGGCGCAGGAAGATCCGGCGATCTGCAGGCGATGAGCTGGTATATGCCGACCACCGCCACCACCGATTATCTGCTCAGCGATTTTGCAGATCTCAGCTATCGCATGAGCAACGCGCATTCCGGGAATGCTTATGCGGGACTCGTCGCTTACACGAGCCTCGGCGGCATGCAGCATTACCGCGAATACCTCGGCGGACAATTATCACAACCGCTCGAAGCAGGAAAGAATTATACGATCACGCTGTTCATCGGCGTCGGCAGCGGCTGTCGCTATCTTGTGCCGGAGCTGCAACTGTATTTCAGCAAAGAGCGTCTTCCGTTTGAAGATTCACAAACCGCGCTGAAAGTAGAACCGCAGGTAACGATCGAAGGCACGGGCGATAAAACGCTTCTCGATCATTGGCAGTCGTTCACCGTGACGTATACCGCAACCGGAGGCGAACGCTTTTTTGTAATCGGAAATTTTCTTGGTACCGACGATACGGAACCGATCTCCCGCGAAAAAGCGAAGCAGCCTTATGCATATTACTGCTTCGACGATTTCTCCATTGTTCCCGAACAGGCAGAAGAAGCTGCAATCGTTGATACACTGGCGAATGATACTGTTGCTGACGAAACACCTGCGCAGGACACGAATGCGATTGCGCCCGGCAAGAAGCTCGTCGCGCAGAACATTTATTTCGAAACCGGCAAATCAACGCTGCTGCCGGAATCCTACGATCCGCTTTACCAGGTGATCATCGCGATGAAGATGCAGCCGAATATGAAAGTCGAGATCGACGGTCATACGGATGCGGCCGGCACTCCTGCAGCGAACCAGCAGCTTTCGGAAGAACGCGCGAAAGCCGTCGCCGCCTTTTTCATCGCGCATGGCATCGACGCTTCCCGCATCACGACGAAAGGCTACGGCAGCTCGCAACCGATCAGTGACGATTTCAAAATGAACCGCCGCGTCGAATTCCTCTTCTCGGAATAAGGTTGCGTGTTGCGGAGTTGCATGTTGCGGTACTTTTTTTAGCGCTACCCTTGCAACCCGCAACACCGCATCTTCGCAACTTCCCCTGTGACTTTTCCTTTTCCTCCGCATTATACCTACGGATCAAATGGAAAAGCGATGAAGCAGCTGATCACTTCTCTCCTGTTTGCCGGCCCGGTGATGCTCGCAGCGCAGAACCTCGTGGAGAATCCCGGTTTTGAAACGTTCCGTGCACCTGTCTTTTTCCAGGACGTCACCAACTCTTTTGGCAGCATGAAAGTCGACGGCTGGTATTTGCCGACGACCGGCACGGCGGATTACCTGCAATACGGCAACGACCGGACGCAAAGCAAGAATTTCATCAAGGTGATCGCCGGAGATCATGCCGCGCATGAAGGAAGCGGTTACGCAGGATTTTACGGCAACTTCGATGGCTATACCGAATATCTTGGCGGAACACTGACGGAAAAACTTGTGGCGGGGAAACGCTACGTCGTCAGCTTTTACCTGTTGCTCGGCGCCGATTGCGCACAGGGCCTCGACGGTGTCGGAATGTTATTCAGCGGAAAGCAGCTCAGCACGAATTATGAAGTGAACCGGCTGAAAGATTCGGCGCAGGTAAAAGTCCCTGGGAGCGGCGGAGCGAATGTTTCCGGCAACTGGATGGAATTCCGCAGCGTGTTCACCGCAACAGGAACGGAAAGTTTTTTTGTGATCGGCAATTTCAACAAAGGGCCGAAGGAGGGTGTGCGCCAATTCCCGGGAAAGAAAGGCCATCCGTGGTCGTACTACCTCGTCGATGACATTTGCATCGCGCCGTTTGATGGAAAAGCTTCACCGGTCGTTTCTATTGATGCGATTGCGCCGGGAAAATCGTTCACTGCGCGGAACATTTATTTCGACACCGACAAAGCGACGATCAAGCCGGAGTCGTACCCTGTATTGTTTACGCTGCTGGCCGCTATTAAGAAACAGCCCGGAATAAAAGTGGAAGTGCACGGCTTCACCGATACGACCGGCAGCGCTGCGCACAACCAGAAATTGTCGGAGGCCCGCGCGAAAGCCATCGCCGATTTCTTCATCAGCAACGGAGTTCCGGCAGCGGATGTGAGCTGGAAAGGTCTTGGAGAAGCGAAACCGGAAAGCGCGACCGACAATGCAAGGAACCGGCGGGTGGAATTTGTTTTTTTATGAAGCTTCGCGCAGCTGCTCTTCAAAGCCGTCTTTGATCACGAAACCCGGGTTCGGCAGAGCGGAACGAATACCATCGACATGCTCGAGCAACCGGTCATCGATCGGGTTCCAGAGCGGATCGAGAATGAAATCGATGCCTTCCACGCGCGCCAGCTTCGATGCGGGGACAAAATCTGCATCGCCCGCCACCAGCACGATGCGATCGACGAGTTTCTTGTAAGCCAGCGTTGCAATGTCCACGCCGATCTTCATATCGACGCCTTTCTGCCGGAGCTCCAGCCGCACGTCATTTTCACGAAGCTGTTGCGGCGTCAGCTTTCCGCTCAGCAATGCTTTTGTCAGCCGCGGATCGATCAGCCAGTTCCCGTTTTCTTTCAGGTGTCCTAATCGCAAGGCAAGCTTTCGCTGGCGTTTCAATTCTTCGAACAGCTCATTGCGAAAAACCGATCGCGGGTCTTTGTGAAAATCAATGATCGCATTCGAAACCGGGCTGTGAAAACGTTTTTGCAACGGGCGGCAATCGTAATAATAGATCCGGTACAGATCGTGATTCCGGCCAACGTGCTTCATGGCAAAATCATGCAGGTTTTTCGCCACCACTTTGGCAGAATGCGTTTGCCCGGCAGGAAAAACTTTCGTGTAGCGCTTCAGGAAAAATGCGCCGTCGATCAGGACAGCGACCTTGTAACATCGTTTCATACATCTGAACCTTTCGTGAAAAATATACGTCCTAAAAAAACAACGCCCCTGGGCGGGACATCCCCGCTAAGATGTATGGGAATGTGTGACCAGAGGCAGTAAGTGGTACAAAAGTATGAACGATTTAAATAAATGCAAGTATTTCTGTAAATATTTTTTTTAACCGGCGGCCGCCCGTTGCAAACGATCATTGATCGCAAGGCCGAGGCTATAACCGGGAAATTCTTCGGCAAGAATAACTTTAGCTTCCGAATGATCAAGCCTGCGGAGTTCGGCAAACAGGTTGCGCGCGGCTTCGTGCAAATCGCCGGACGGAGAAAGCACAGCGGTGGCTACGACGTTTTCAGCCGGAGGCGTTTCGCGGAAGGTGAGCAATGCTTTTTTTGCGGTTGCATATTCCTGCAGGAGCTCCGGCATTTTTCCGAAACGCAACGGAATACGCGGCGCATAATGCGATTTCAATTGTCCCGGCGATTTCGGATTCGACGATTGGTTGATGCGCAGCTCTACTTTTTCCGTTACGGATTGCAATTCTTCCACGGCGACACCGCCTAATCGCAAAACGACGACTGTATCGTTCTCCACCAGCACCACTGTCGATTCGACGCCGATCAGGCTCGGTCCGCCGTCGAGGATGTAAGGCACGAGGCCGTCGAGCTGGTCCTGCACGTGCATCGCGTTCACCGGGCTGATGTAGCCGAACGGATTGGCGCTCGGTGCGGCCAGCGGAAAATCGAGCTGCGACAATAATTTCAACGTCAGCGGATGGCCGGGCACACGCAGTGCTACCGTATCACCACCACCCGTTACGATATCGGGAACGATCTCTTTTTTCGGAAGCACGAAGGTGAGCGGGCCGGGAGAAAAACGCGCCGCCAGCTCGTTCACCAATGCAGGAACTTCAGCGGCATATTTCGAAAAATCCGCAGCGCTATGCACGTGAACGATCAGCGGGTTAAACGTGGGGCGGCCTTTCGTTTCGTAAATTTTCAATACCGCATCCGGGTTGAGCGCGTTGGCGGCGAGGCCGTAAACCGTTTCAGTCGGAATAGCCACGAGCTCTCCTGCGCGCAGCAGCGCCGCCGCTTGTGAAAGGTCTTCTCCGATGATCGTTTTCATCGCCGCAAAGATACCGCATCCGCACCGGGAATCCGCGTTGTATCTTTGAACTATTCCCAAACGCCGTGAGCGCTCCGCTGATCAGCATCCTGCTTCCCGTTTACAATGCCGCTTCTTCCATCGAGGCGGCGCGTTCCTGCCTGTTGCAAACGTTCCGCGATTTCGAATTGCTGCTGATCGATGACGGCTCGACGGATGCGACGCCCGCGCTGCTGCAAAACCTGGCGAAAACTGATCCGCGTATCCGTGTGCTTTCGCTGCCCCATGCAGGCGTGCGTTATGCGTTCAATGCCGGTATTGCGGAATCCAGCGGCACGTTCATCGCGCGAATGGATTCGGACGACGAAATGCATCCGGAACGTTTGCAGAAGCAATGGCAATTCCTGCAGCAGCATCCGCAGATCGGTCTCGTCAGCTCGCTGGTGCAGCATGGCGGCGATGCGAAGGCACAGGAAGGTTACGCAGCGTACATCGACTGGATCAACACGCTCGTTACGCCGGAAGAAATTGCGCGCAATCGTTTCGTGGAATCGCCAATATGCAATCCGTCCATTCTTTTTCGCAGGAGTGTCGTGGAGCAATTCGGCGCCTGCCGCGAAGGTGACTTCCCCGAGGATTATGAACTCTGGCTGCGCTGGCTGGAAGCTGGCGTGCAAATGGCGAAAGTGCCGGAAGTGTTGCTGACGTGGAACGATCCTCCCACCCGCCTCACGCGCACCAACGACGATTATTCACCCGATGCCTTCGCGCGGATCAAAGCGGTCTATCTCGCGCGATTTCTTCGTGAGAAAACAAATGGTCGCGCCATCTGGCTTTGCGGCGCGGGCAGGATTACGCGAAAGAAAAGTGATTTTCTCCGTAATGAAATTTCCATTGCCGGCTACATCGACGTCGATCCGAAAAAAAGCGGAACTGCATCCAACGGATTACCCGTGCTCGGCATAAACGATATTCCTTCAAAAGAGAAGAGCTACATCGTCAGCTACATTACCAACCGCGGCGCAAGAGAAGCAATCCGGAAACTGCTTACGAAAAAAGGATTCGAAGAAGAAAGTGATTTTATTCTTGCAGGATAGCTCCCGCAAAAACAGAGCGAAAACACTAAGCAGGAATTACGCGCAGCAGATCGCATAGTTTCAAATTTCATCGCGCAGTTACCAACAATTTTCTCACACTTTTTTCAGCGAAAATCTTACGCCTGAAAGAATGCGCTTTTTAACGGGTAGAAAGAGTGGAGTAAGCGGGCGAATTTTGGCATTCGTCTAATTCCTATGCATGCATAGCAACCCGGACTTGCTTCTTAACGTATATGGTTCAACCACACACACGCTCGCCCATGGTTCCTTTCTACGCTGCCTCACCGAAGGGAAAACTTATGCCGGCGACATCTCGGGGATTGTTACGCCTC
>CAMLEF010000160.1 GCA_946478675.1 uncultured Flavobacteriales bacterium
TGTCAGTTTACAGCGGATTAAGGCATTTGAAAAGCAGGCAGCACAGATCGCACGACTGCCGATTGAACAGGCATTGGAGAAATACATTGGTCTCCGTGCGCCGTTGCTGACCATTAGTGATGCTTTTAGAGAAGCGGCAAGCAGGTTGGATGGCGCGATTAATGAGGCAGTTGATCGCGCAAAGGGTAAATAAAAAACGGGAGCGCAGTGGCTCCCGTTTTGGTGCTATCCTTATTCGTTGCTAACTCCCCGTACGGATGGTTCGCTTAGCAATTCACTTAGACAGGTTCGGGCTATCCTTGTACACCAACAAATCATAGTCCCGAATACGCCTGCAAGATTGGGGTTCTGGCATTTGGTCGCAATTGAAAAAGCGCCAAGCGATTTCAAACGATTTCAAAAGTCAGGTCGGCATTAATTCTTCGAAGATTTCTTTAATGAATTGGAGTTTGGGTGTTAACGACTTCTCTCCAATCCTCGTCTTAACACCACCATACAAAGTGGATAGGTTTTTAGCCTGAAAGTCTTCACCGTTTTCTTTCATAAACAAGTAGATGGCTATCGTATGTAATTGTGTGTTTTTGTAAAGCGGTTTTCCATTGAAAAGCAGGTGGAGTAAAAACATAAGTTGCATTTGATCTCCAAGCCATCTGGTTTTATGAAAATTTTCACGTTGAACGGCTTTGAATCCAGAAGCGAAATGGTCGTTTGGTGCGATAAGCCCGTTTCTGAGCAATGTTTCATAGAAAGGGACTAATAGTATGTTATTATGAGGCCAGAAGTGTATAGAGTCATTTCCTACTTCAACGATTTGGCGCAATGCCTCGCGTTCTTCCTCCGTAACGATATACTTTGCGGTTATTTCTTTCGCATCGTTTATTTCCTTCTCTAAATGATCAGCTTCTTTTTTCATGCTGACTTCGAATGCGTCGAGATACTTGGGTGCTTCATCTCCAATACGTGCTCGTAGTTTATTCATATTGCGGAGTATTGAACGCGCAATCTGAAGAGCCTCGTCCTTAAATCCATTTTGTCGAAAATATTCGACCATGATAAAGGACAAACTGAGATTTACCCGGGAAAATTCAGTCATGATCCGTTCCCCACGTCTTGGGAAACTTTTGACCTTGTTTTGTATTCTTTGGGCAATAGGAGTATTGGGCAGATTTAGGATGTCGAATTCAGGAATGGGCTTATCTTCGGATGGGGTTTCTTGTGAATAGCTCTTCAACTGGAGTTCCAGAAATCGCGGTAAGCTGAGATTTAAAAATTTCAGTCCCTCGTATAAAATCTTCTTTTCTTCCTTCAAAAAGGATTGGTCAATTCTCTCTTTAACGAACCATGAATACGCCTTGATTTCTTCCTTTGTAGGTTCCATAGAGATTAAAATATTTCATCGTTCTCGTTATCATCGACTGGTGAAATAAAGCCGTGAATGTGTTGATACAATTCTTTGTAGGATTTCTGCAATTCCTTTATCTCCGATTCTGCTTTTCGATATTCAAGAATGGCATTCTCAGAGGCTGATCCATGAATCATTGCGAAAGGTGTAAACTGGTCAAACTTTTTGTCCAGATTCTGAGCGTTTGAAAGCACCTTCTTTAATATTCTTCGTGTTCGAATTCCATGAAACTTGTTGCCGTTTTTATCGAAGGCAATTATGAGAGAAGTCAGGCCATAGATTTTCTCAAAGTCGTGGTTGTTCGGGAGATTGGGTTCCTGAGCATTGAAGCATTCATTGTAAGTCAAGCGTAGGCAGTTTTCCCAGATTATTTTATTGGGGTCTTGGATGTGTTTAAGGTGATAGTCGCTATAACTAAAGAACAGGCTAACGAAGCCAAGCACGCCACCGACAAAACCAATTATTGCGGCTACGGCTTCCAGCCAGTTTTTATTTTCGGAAAGCCAGGTTGTGAGGTTCATGGTTAGTATTTAATTCAGTGGCCGAAAAACAGAATAGCAATGGTGTTGCCCAGAAACATCACCACTGACATTATTGCTGTAAAGATGAAAGCCGCAATCAACCCTTGTCCGCGTCGTTTACCGTTAGCTTTTCGGAAGCCTGCCCATGCAATAAAGAACCAGCTCAAAGAAAAGATTATCATAAACAATCCACCCAATGTGTACACGATCACGGCAGGATGCCCCAACAGATCACTGAATGGCTCTGCAACATTCTTTTTCAAATAGTATTGATCAACTACGTACCGATAATATGCCGGTTCATAACGATTAAGGATTGATAAAGAAATAAGGCTTATAAAATGAAAAATCGCCAGTACAGTGCCGAAGATGTAACTCATCATAATGAGGTAAACCGGAAAAGTCGTTGAGCCGTTAAGCGGTCGCCACGACAAGCGCAATGCCGCTGCCGATAATACGAGGATGAGGCAATCAAAAACAATAGAATAGCAAAGGTTCGCCCACCCCCAACTTTCAGTTAGGCCATACATGGGTGCAATAAAGACAGTGGCAAGCGTTCGGCAGAGAATAAAGTACGTGATGGCCGAAGCAATTCCTTTTTCCTGTTTTTGCTTTTTAGCCAGTGTTAAAGGATACGTGCGGGGTGAGGTTAAGACTTTGAAGTAGTGCAGAATGAAACGCGGAAACTCTTCTTTAATTCCGGTAATAATCTCGTTCATCTCGTTATCATTAATGGGGTATGCTAATTTATACTGAAATGGTTAATTGTAGGCTCAATATCTGGTTTATGCTTCATAAAAAAAGGCCGGGCTATTTGCCCGGCCTTTGGTTCAAACCGTATTAGCTCGCTTTGCGCTTAGGCGACTTCAAAATGTTGCCCGATAGTTTGGGCAACCGTTCTACCGCCTCCATTTTCAAACGATCGACTACGTGCGCGTAGATCATCGTATTGTTGATGCTCGTATGCCCTAACAGTTTGGATACGGTATACAGATCGGCACCGCCGGAAAGCGTCAGCGTAGCGAACGTATGACGCGCCAAATGGAAATACAACCGTTCTAGCCCGGCCTGTTTACCCCATCTGGTCATTCCGTGCGCGGCGCGAAGATGCTTTAGGGATGCCCCTTCTTCTTCGTAAAGCTCCGGGAACACATAAGGTGATTGCCCTTCCTTTTCTGCCATCTTTCGCCTTTCCTCAAGAATTCCGACAGCCTGTTCCGATAACGGTACATAAGTGCTGTGTGCAGTCTTCATTTGCTCCATCCGCAATACCGTTACCGTTTTCTTGTCAATAGCCTGCCGGGTCACTTGTATCCATTTTAAGCGGCTACAATCGCTCCAGCGAAGCCCTGAAAAGCAGCTAAAGAAGAAGGCGAGTTTTAATTGTTCGGGGACACCCTTGCTTTTCGTAGCCAACAATTCCAACTGCTCAACCGTTAGGTAATCGGGCGTATTGCGCTTACGCTTTACCCGTAACCCCCGAGGGATGCGCTGGTAGGGATTTTGCGTCATTAACCCCTCTTCAACGGCCTTATTGATGTACGTAGAAAAGCGATGAACTACCATGTAAATCGTATTAGTCGCCATCCCTTTTTTCTTCAAAAACTCCTGAAAGCCCAACAGCAGTTCTTTAGTAATCTCATCCATCGGCAGCACCTCTTTCCCGCAGTAATCCTGAATCAATTTGATGAGATACTTGTAAGCCAAATCCCGTTTGAGGTTGGCCGAACGTTCCAGAATGAAGGCATAAAAATCCCTGTTGTTTTTCGTTTCGTCGGGCAGACCGATCTTTTCTACCGACAATTGATATTGCCGGGCATCACGTGCCTTTTCCGCCAGCTTCTTCTTTTCGACGTATTCGGCATTCCGGCGGTTCTTCGCGCTTGCCTTTATGTCGAGGAATTCATACCACCGGCGGCCATTGAAATTAATATCCAGATAGAACGATACGCAATCGTCTTTGAGGGACTTCTCCCTAACCTTTACTCCCATCGCTTTTGACGTTTTTAGGGTTTAACTTGAGTAACGGAAGCGAGTAACGGAAGTGTATAAAACATCGGAAAATATCATCCCGCCATCTGCCATGAACCGGCTCTCTCAATCCCGCGCCGTTATTGGCTTTCTACGGATTTTCAGCGCTTTGGGTTCGCTGCGTGAAAGTTTAACATTGAAAAATTCTTTTTGCAGGCATCAGTATCACTGCAACGAATTTTTCAATATTCAATGCGCGTTCCGGTCTTCCTGCAGGAGGCCGTGAGTGTTGCCTTCCGGATCGGTGAAGTACGCGAGCCAGCCTACGCCGGGAATCGGGTTTTTCGGAACGACGATTTTTCCGCCTGCTGCTTCGATTTTCTTAGCCATCGCATCGATGTCGGCAACCTGGATCGTGTTGACGATGGGTTGGTGCGGATCGCGTTTCTTCATCAGGCCGCCGTTGATGCCGGGCTCGTTCGCTGCGCCGGTTTCAATGCTCCAGTATTCCATGTCGCCGAAGCGGGAAAATTTCCAGCCGAAAAGCTGTTCGAAAAATGCAATGGATTTTTCCGGGTTGTCGACCGGGATTTCAAAGTGGACGATGCGGTTCATGATTCAGGTTTTTCCCAAATGTAGAAGCCGCCGTATGCACCCGGAATGATTTTGCGCACGCTTATCGCTCGGAAGGATCAGGATTTCTCCTGCGGGAAAACAACGAACGTACCACGGACCATACCGGTCGCCCGCCGTACAACAGGCAAAGCAGGCCGAACGCAATGATCAACGGCGTACCGAACACGATGCCGATCACGAGCAACGAAATGCCGTAAATGATCAGCAGCACGCCGATTAAAAAGAGCATGATGGAGAGCAGCAATGCGAGTCCCGGTCCGGGTGCTGCAGGCGGCGCGGTGGTGTTGTTTTTGATTGGCGAAGAAAATTGTTGCGGTGCTGCTGGAATGAATTTCTTCTGCGGGATGAGGGATTGCGTTTCGCGCGGGGAGTGCTGCTTCTTGTTTTCCGCCGGGGAAATTTGCAGCGGTGAAGAAACCGTTGTGCTGTCGTTCGAAGCGGCAGGCGGGGCGGGCAGGGGAGCCGCTGATTTTTCGGAGAGCGGTTCGTGTCGACTGACGATGCCGGAAGCAGGGACTTTTTCCAGGTGGCGGTAGCGTGCGTGATAGAAATCATCGCAGCCGGAGAGCGCCATCAGCAGCAGTGGAAAAAGCAGCGCGCGTTTCATTCCGTGTTGTGTTGTCGCGAAGAGCGTCGCTTCGGTGGTGCGGGCGGTTCGTCGGGATGATACTTCAGCACGCCGCCCCAGAGCCGCATCTGGTTGAGCGCCCAGCCCTGCCGTTTCAGCACGTAGCCGTTCGCCGCATTCACGCGCAGCCGGTGCGGGTTGGGCAGCACGATGGCCATCTTCGCCGATTCCGCGACATTCATTTTTATCGCGGATTTTTTATAAAAATATTGCGAAGCCGCTTCGCAGCCGTAAATGCCGTCACCGAACTCGATGCTGTTCAGGTACACTTCCATGATGCGCTCTTTGCTCCAGAACACTTCGATGAGCACGGTGAACCATACTTCAAAACCTTTGCGCACCCAGCTGCTGCTCGGCCAGAGAAAAACGTTCT
This sequence comes from uncultured Flavobacteriales bacterium, assembly GCA_946478675.1. Next base: position 5,532 of record CAMLEF010000160.1, read on the forward strand.
TCGCCGTTTGCTGGCTGATCGTGCTCGCGCCGCGCACCCGGCCTCCGTCGTCCGCTTCATCCATCGCCTGTTTGATCTGGTCGAAATCGAAACCGTGATGCACAAGGAAATGCTGGTCTTCCGAACAAACGACCGCCAGCTGCAGGCTGTTCGGAATGCGATCGAGCGAAACCCATTGATGAAGAATGCGGCGTTCCGAACCTTCTGCAGGATGCACGAGACGGATGAACATCAGCGGCGTCCATGAAACGGGAAGGAAGCGCAGCACCACGACGAGCAGGATGCTGAAAGTGACGAAAAAGATTCCGCCTTTCAGACAATAGCGGAAAAACGTGGTGACGGCATTCATGAAAAACAAAAATAATCCTTTTGGCCGCCTGTACCACGACACGAAAATTCACAGTAAAATTGTGTGTCCATGATCACCCGTCTTTCCCGCCGTTTCAACCGGTTTATTTCCATCGGCGTTCAATCCTCCATGAGCGATCCGGAGAAACGTCGCGTGCGGCTGCTGAATGTTTTTTACCTGCTCGCTGTTTTCGCATATACCGCTTCGACGGTCGAAACCTACGTTGTCGACGGTGTGCAGGATGGAAATCTCATCCTCGGTTTCGGATTGGCCTTCACACTCGGTATTTTTTTCCTGTACGCAGGACGTGTGCGCGTCACGGAATTCTATTTGCTGCTCGTTGCGAACCTGACGATCTTCTTTTTTGAAAACAGTCATGGCCCGGCGGCAGGAACGTATCTTTTTTATTTTCCGTTCATGATGCTTATCGCCTTCCTGGTGGATTTCCGGAAGTTCTGGCTGGCGTTCATGAACATTATGATCACGGTGCTTTTTGTGGTAACGGGGATCGTGCTGCGTTACCGTTTCCTCTACCATTATTTTCCGCACGGTGTCGAGGACAGCTCGTTTCTTTTCAACCTGGTCTTTGCGGGCATCATGATGGCGGCTATTGCGCTGGTCATCATCCGGCAGAGCTACGTCGAGTATTCCGGTTTTTTGCGAAGAATGCAGGAACAACGGGAAACCGAAGAGCGGATGAAAACGATCATTCGCGAAAAAGAAACGCTGCTCGCCGAAGTGCATCATCGCGTGAAGAACAACCTTGCCGTTATTTCCAGCCTGCTGAATCTCCAGATGAATACGGTGACCAACGATTACACCCGCGAGGTGCTGCGCGAAAGCCGGAACCGGGTTGCGTCGATGGCGCTCATTCACCAGAAACTTTACAAGACGGCCAATACGGAAGAGATCGATTTCGGTCAATACGCTGCCGAGCTCGTGGAAGATATCCGTCATTCCTACGACGAGACGATTTCGCGCAACGTGCAGGTGGAAGTGCTGGCCGAGCATCACCGTCTCGGATTGACGGTGGCTGTTCCCTGCGGGTTAATCCTGAACGAGCTGCTGAGCAATTGCTACAAGCATGCTTTTCCCGCAGGACGTCCCGGCAAGATCACCATCCGTTTTGAAAGCGCGTCGTTCCCCGGCGGATTTGTGCTCGGGGTAGAAGACAACGGCATCGGCCTGCCTGCGGATTTTAAGCCCGGCGATACGAACTCGCTCGGCATGACGATCATTCAATCGCTGGCGGAACAGCTGGATGCGCAATGGAAATTTGGCCGCGGTACACCCTCCGGCACTCATTTTCGCATGGAGTTTCGCACGGGCGGCAAGTAGGTTTTTCATTGGGGAAATGCCCGGCTGTCTGTGTTTTGTCCAGTGGCCGGGGGCTTTGCAGTTTCAAATATTTTTCTATATTGTGCGAGGCTCCAAGTGAAACAGAATCCATTTAACAATGAAAAATTTTTACAGATTTTTCAACGCAGTGCTATTAGTGCTGTGTTTAGCGCCGCTTGCTCAAAAACTTCATGCCCAGGCTTCGGCCTGCCCGGCTGTCAATGCCGGTCCCGATGTGAACACATGTTCCGGTAACTGCGTGAACCTTACGGCTACCGTACAGGGCTCCGTAGGAACAACGAGCTACACGACCGGATCGATTCCCTACAATCCGTATTCGTACACTACGGGAACCCAGGTGCTCGTCAATATCGACGATACCTGGACGCCGGTCATCTCCATGCCGTTCTGCTTTCAGTTTTACGGCAACACCTACAACCAGATGGTGATCGGCTCGAACGGTATTCTTACGTTCAACACCTCGGTTGCCGGCGGTTATTGCGATTGGCAGATAACAGCGCCGATACCGTCTACGTCTTCTTACGACAACTGCATCATGGCGCCGTACCAGGATATCGATCCTTCGATCGGCAGCACTTCGGACGTGCGTTACCAGGTTTACGGCAGCGCGCCCTGCCGCGAGTTTGTTGTGAGCTGGTATAATGTGCCGATGTATTCCTCTTCGTGCAACAGCCTGCTGGCGACTTCGCAGATCGTACTGCACGAAACCACGAACATTATCGATATCTACATCGAGAACAAACCGCTTTGTTCTTCCTGGAACAGCGGCGCGGGAGTCGAAGGTATCGTGGCGCCGGGCAATACGGCGTCGGTGATCACAGCCGGGCGAAATTACCCGACACAATGGACCGCCACCAATGACGGGCAACGATTTGTTCCATCGGGAGCGCCGAACTACTCCGTGCAATGGACAGGGCCAAGCGGTGTGATAGGAAATACAACTACCGTCAACGTTTGTCCAACGACAACAACAACGTATACCGCCACTGTCACCAACTCGAGCTGCTCCGGCCCGATCGTGGTTTCCGACCAGGTCACGGTCAACATTACGAACTCGCTGAGCGCAACGACTTCTGCTACGGCAGCTTCCTGCACCACCAATAACGGAACAGCCACGGTTACTCCTTCCGGCGGTTCCGGCAACTATACGTACAGCTGGTCTCCTTCCGGAGGAAATGCCGCTACCGCGACGGGCCTCGGAGCCGGAACGTACACTTGCACCATCACCGACGTGAACAGCGGTTGTGTCACGACAGCAGTAGTCTCCGTTCCCAATGCCGGAGGCGTTAACTCGACACAATCAGTAACGAACATCACCTGTAACGCTGCGGGCAATGGCTCTGCTTCCGTTACCGCAAGCGGCGGTTCCGGCATTTACACGTACAGCTGGGCGCCCAGCGGCGGCAATGCAGCAACAGCAACCAACCTCGGCCCGGGAACCTATACCTGTACCATCACCGACAGCAACGGCTGTACGTCAACACAGGCCGTAACGATCACCCAGCCGCCTGCGATTACGGCAACGAACTCCGTGACGAACGTGCTCTGCAACGGCAACAGCGACGGAAGTGCGACGGTTACGGCATCCGGCGGCACCGGCACACTTACTTACAGCTGGACGCCTGCAGGAGGAAATGCCGCTGCTGCAACTAACCTTCCCGCCGGCAGCTATACCTGTACCATTACCGACGCCAACGGTTGCTCGACAACTTCACAGGCGACCATTACGCAACCCAACGCGCTCAGCGCTCCTGTTACGGTAACACCGATGGGCTGCAACACGACCACATCCGCTTCCGCCAACGTGAGCGGCGGCACGGGCCCATATACCTATAGCTGGTCGAGCGGCGGTACCGGCCAGACGGAAAGCAACCTCGGCGCCGGCAGCTATACGCTAACGGTGACGGATGCGAACAACTGCAACGTGACCACACAGTTTACAGTTGTGCCCTCTTCTGCGATTACCGTAACAACAGCGGCTACGGATGCTTCCTGCTTCGGCGGCAACAACGGAACGGCAACGGTTTCTCCTTCCGGTGGCAACCCGCCGTACACGTATTCCTGGTCGCCGTCCGGTGGCACCAACGCCACTGCAACCGGATTGACTCCCGGCACTTACACCTGCACGATCACTGATGCGAACGGTTGTACTACTACGCAAACGGTTGCCGTGTCGCAGCCGTCGCAGCTGACCGCAACGGCAAGCGGCGTGAACATTTCCTGCTTCGGCGCAACGAATGGTTCGGCTTCTGTGAATGCGAGCGGCGGTACCGGAACGTATACTTACAGCTGGTCGCCTTCCGGCGGAACGGCAGCAACCGCATCGGGTCTTGTAGCAGGCACGTATGTCTGCACGATCACGGACGCGAACGGTTGCACGACAACACAATCGGCTGTGCTCACACAACCCGCTGCAGTGACCGCTACGGCTACCGGCAACTCCGTCTGCAACGGCGGTAACGCAACGATCAGCGCATCGGGTTCCGGCGGAACGGCACCGTATACCTACGCCTGGTCGAATGGCCCGACGACTGCTTCTCAAACCGTCACCGTAACGGGAACGACAACGTACACCGTAACGGTTACCGATGCGAACAACTGCAGCACGACGTCAACGGCCACCGTAACGCTGAA
>CAMLEF010000161.1 GCA_946478675.1 uncultured Flavobacteriales bacterium
TGAAGCCGAGCGCCGGCGACCAGAACAGCTGCGTGCGTGTCGGGTTGGGAAGACTGCCGAGCACCTGGAATTTAAGCGGCTCTGTTTTTCGCAGCAAACCTGTCGTGCTCAGGCGATCGTTCTTGCGGTTCACTTCCGGCATCATCTCCGGGTAATCGATGATGAATTTGTCGTAATCGCCGGCAGGGAAAAGAACTGTGCCCAGCATTTTTCCGGGAGGAACACCATCGTGCCAGACCGTTTGTACGACCTGCCCGTTTTTAATCGCGCTGACGCAGAACGGTCCCGTGATCTCGCCGGTGTTTTTCACGTTCACGACCCACTGTCCCGCGTTGGAGCTGTGGCTGTCGAGCACATCGGCGAACTGGATCTTGTAATCGAGCTTCTTGTTCGTCTTGATGAGATCTTCGAACAGCCAGTCGAGATTTTTACCGGACACTTCAACGAACACGGCTTTGATGTCTTCCGGCATCGGGTGTTTCCAGTGCCAGCGATCGAAATACGTCTGGAAGCATTTGTCGTAAAGCGAATCGCCGAGATAAGCGCGGAGGTAGTTGAAGATGACCGCGCTTTTCATGTACACGATCGCGCCGTAGTTGATGCTGGTGTAATCGCCGGCCCAGAGATCATCGGGCTGGTCGGTTTTCTGCCGCGCGCAGAAAGCGTACAGCTGGTAATACTGCTGCGATAGCTTGTAACGGTCGAGGTCGAGCAATCCGGAAACGGGAATGCCGCCGGCCAGCTTCACATCGGGATATTTCACCATCGTGTAGCGCATCTCGTTGGCCGAGTTGATGCCTTCGTCCATCCACGTGTGGCGGCGTTCGTTGCTGCCGAGCATGCCGTAGAACCAGTTGTGACCGACTTCATGCGTGATCACGATGTCGAGCATGCGCGCCGATCCTGCCGCGCCGATAACGGTGATGTTCGGGTATTCCATGCCGCCGCCTGCGCTGAGCGCGCCATCCACGGCCGTGCAAACGTCGTACGTGTAATCACCGTTCCAGAGCGAATAGTAATACAGCGCATCGTTCACGTATTGGATCGCGTCTTTCCAAACGTCGGCGTACTGGTTGGTGTACATCACCCACGTCGTCACTTTGCGTTTGGTGTGCGGCAATTCCTGCTCGCCTTTCAGCACGTGGTAACGCTTGTCGCAGAACCACGCGAAATCATGCACGTGCTCCTGGTGGTAATGCAGCGTTTTCAATTCGGAAGACGACTCCGGGAACTTGTCGTCTTTTTTGTCGTAGGAAGAAATCGCTTTTGTTTGTTCTGCGAGATCATCCATGAATTTTTTCTCTTCCGGGTTATCCTGCAGATCGCCGGTTGCGCCGAGCACGTAGTTTTTCGGAAGCGTGATGAACACGTCGTACGTACCGAACTCGGAATAGAATTCGCCCTGGTTCAAATAGGGAATCTGGTTCCAGCCGTTGCGGTCGTATACTGCCGGTTTCGGATACCACTGTGTGATCTGGTATTGCTGGCCGATGTGACCGAGACGCGAAATTTTTCCGCTGGGAATTTTCACGTGGAAAGGCGTGGTGATGGAAATTTGTCCGCCGGGTTGCAGCGGTACGGGCAGCCACAGCTTCGCGATATCGGGATTCTCTGCGTCGTACTCGAGCTTCGCCGACTGGCCGTCGACTTTGAAATCGAGGCTGTCGATGTAGCCGCGGTCTTCGGGTTTCGCGTAATAGAAAAAAAGATCGCCGTCTTCTTTCAGCTGCTTGCCGAGCGCAGTGTTGTTGTCGCGATAGCCGTTCGGCCAGAGGTGCATGTAGATGAACGGCAGCTGGTCCGTCGAATTGTTTTTGTAGATCAGCGTTTCGAAACCGTGCAGCTCGTGCTTTTTATCGTCGAGCGAAACCTTGATCGTGTAGCCGACGTCCTGCTGGAAATACGGTTTGGATTCGGCGTTTTGCGCAAAGGCCGGAGCAGCGGCGAACAGCGCAGCGAAGAGTAGCGTTTTTCTCATGGGTGTCCTTGGTGTCTTGCTGGGACGTAGAAAAAGCGGAATGGTTACAGCTTATTTGGATTCGGAAAATATCTCGTCGAGCTTCGAAGAAAGCGCTTCGCCACGGAGATCGCGGTCGATGATCCTTCCTTCGCGGTCGAGCAGCACGGTTTTCGGAATGCTCTTGATGCGGTACAGCGGCACCACCATCGATTTCCATTGCATGAGATCGCTCACGTGGTACGGCCAGATCAATCCTTTTTGTTTGATGGCGCCCACCCAGGCATTCTTATCCGAATCGAGCGAAACGCTGAACACTTCGAAACCTTTGTCGTGATACTTTTTGTAGTTCGCGACGACCGTCGGCAGCTCGGCCATGCACGGTCCGCACCACGACGCCCAGAAGTCGATGAGCACGACTTTTCCGCGGAGCGAAGAAAGCTTCAGCGGTTTTCCGTCAGGATCATTCATCGCGATCTCCGGCGGCGTTTGTCCTTTGCTGAACGGGCGCTCGCGCTCGATGAAGTCGCGGAGCATTTTTACGTTCGGTGCGTCTTTGTATTTCACCTCGAGCGCAGTGGCCGTCTTCTCGTAATATGCGAGATTGTCGAACGGCTCGAGCAGGCGCAGCGCAGGAATGTTCGCGAAAGAGCCGGGCTTCTCATCGATGAAATGACGCACCCATTCCGAGCCGCTGGAGTCGATGCCCAGCAGCTGGTTCTGCGTTTTCGTGTAGAGATCGCTGAATACTTTGTCGAGCGAATCCACTTTCGTCGTGTCCTTGAGCATGTTCACGATAACCTGGAAGGTGCGCGTGAGCGAATCGAGGCGGCCCATCAGCGGCTGGCGCTTTTTGTCGAGATCACCGACGTAATCGTTGAAGCGGCTGTAGCGGTCGCAATCTTCGGAGCCTGACGTTTTCCAGGTGTAACCGAGATTTTTCGCGTTGCCGGTGATGTTGATCGTGTCGCCGGCTTCTGCGATGATGGTGGCAAACTGCTGCCCGCTGCGGCCGACGGTGATGTTGAAGAAGCCTTTCGTTTTGATCGTGGGGTGGAATTCAAATTCGCCGTCGCTGCCGACGACTACCGAGTCGAGTACTTCGAACGTGCTGCGGGAAACGTCGGTGAGGAACAGCGTGTCGTTGTTGCACTCGCTGAATTTTCCTTTGATCAGCGCGTTGCCGCCGCCTTTTTTGTCGTCATCGCCACAGGAGACGATAAAGAAGGGCAGGAGCAGCAGGAGGAGAGCGGATTTTTTCATCAGGCTTGTTCGTCGAGGATTTTTTTGAGCAGCACGTTCGCGACTTTCGGATCGGCTTTTCCTTTGGAGAGTTTCATGACCTCGCCCATGAACATGCCGAGCAGGCCGGTTTTACCGCTTTTGTATTCGGTGACTTTCGCAGGATATTTTGCGACGGCTTCTTTGATGAGACTGAGCAGCGCATCCGAATCGCTTTCCTGCACCAGGTTGTTTTCTTCCGCGATCTGCTGCGGCGTTTTCGAAGCGTCTTTCGCCATCACCGGGAAAATTTTCTGGCTGGCGACGCCGAAGTTCACTTTGCCGGAATCGATCAGCGCGATGAGCTGGCCGAGGCGTTCGGGAGAAACGGGGAACTGCGAAACGTGCAGCGCATTTTCATTGAGGAACGATTTCACCGGGCCCATCACCCAGTTGGCGGCAGCTTTTGCATTCGGCGTATGCTTCAGCACATCTTCGAAGAACAGCGCGATCTCTTTCGCATCGGTGAGCACGCCCGCGTCGTAAGCGGAAAGGCCCATCTGCTGCGTGTATTTCGTGACGAGCTCTGCGGGCAGCGGCGGAAGCTCCGCTTTCACTTTCGCGATGTCGTTCTGCGTAACGATCACCGGTTGCAGATCCGGCTCGGGGAAATAGCGATAGTCGTTCGCCTGCTCTTTGCTGCGGAGCGAGAACGTGGTGCCCGTCGTGGCATCGAAGCTGCGTGTTTCCGGATCGATCGTTCCGCCCGCTTCGATGAGGTCGATGTGGCGTTTGATCTCGTGCTCGATGGCGCGGCGCACATTGCTGATCGAGTTCATGTTCTTCACCTCGACGCGGCGGCCGAATTTGTCGGCTCCTTTCAGCATCACGGAAATGTTCGCATCGCAACGGAGCGAGCCTTCTTCCATGTTGCCGTCGCAGACGTCGAGGTAACGCACGAGACGGCGTACTTCCGTGAGGTATTTGTACGCTTCTTCGGCCGAACGCAGATCCGGTTCGCTGACGATCTCCAGCAGCGGAACGCCGGCGCGGTTAAGGTCGACGAGCGTATCGGTCGGATCGACGTCGTGCATGCTTTTGCCGGCGTCTTCTTCCATGTGAATGCGCTGCACGCGGATCTTCTGCTCGTTGCCGTCGTTATCCTTGATGAGGATGTAGCCGTTGGTGCAGATCGGCGTTTTATCCTGCGTGATCTGGTAGCCTTTCGGAAGATCGGCGTAGAAATAATTCTTGCGCGCGTACTCGTTGCGTTCGCGGATCGTGCAGTGCGTGGCGAGCCCGAGACGGATCGCGAATTCGATCACGCGTTTGTTGCTCATCGGCAGCGTACCGGGCAATCCGAGCGTAACGGGGCTGACGAGCGTGTTGGGCATGGCGCCGTATTCGGCAGCGTCGGAAGCATACGCCTTGCTTTTCGTGAGCAGCTGCGCATGCACTTCAAGGCCAATCACGGCCTGGTACTTATCGTAAATGGATTCGGTCATTCTGGTGAAATGTAATTGTCGAAAGACAGGCGAAATTACGTAAAAAAGGGGCGGGTTGCGGGGTGCGTGTTGCGCTGGAAATAAGAGTGGGGAATGGGGGCGAGAAAAAATGTTAAACACGTTTGCCGCAGAGGCGCAGAGGACGCAGAGTTCTCCGCGTCCTCTGCGTCTCTGCGGCAAACATTAACGGTGAATCGAAAAAGAAGTTTCTGTTCCTATGGAGAGATCTTTCACTACCACATCCTTCACCACCGCACGATCCGGCCCGCGTTTGCACCATTCCACCAGTTCATCGAGCTGCTCCTGCGTGCCCTGCGCTTCGATGTAAACGCTGCCGTCGTCTTCGTTGCGCACGAAACCACGAAGGCCGATGCGGCGCGCGGTTTTCTCCGTATGGGCGCGGTAGAAAACACCCTGCACTTTTCCAGTCACGTGTATGGCGATGCGCTTCATCCTTTGATGTTCAGCCATTTTCGTGCCATGTGAATGAAGAAAAGCGAATTCGGGATCGATGACGTGGCGACACGCACGCCGTCTTTATTGCCAAACAATGTCCAGAACAAATCTTCATCCTCGTTCATCGGGTTGCCGAAAAGTGTTTTCATGAGATTAGCCTGAAACCCGAAATTAGTAAAACACGATTACGGGCAACCATGAGCTTTAGAGGCTGATCCGCAAAAGTTTTTTCCCTGTCAACGAATAGCTGTAACAAATGATTTCTCCTGCTCCTACGAACGCTTCACGAAGCGAGAGAATTTCTGTATTGGCATTGCATTGAGGTGAAAGGCTTTGCCTTTGCTGTTCGCCAGTTGTAGAAATGCTCACTACGGCAGGACAACACTCGCCTGAATCTTTCTCAAAGATCCATGTTCCATTTTTTAAATCAGACTCAGTTTTTCCGAAGTTCTTTGGGTTGTCATTAAAGAAAATGCGAAGTGTTGCATGATCTTCTGTTGCCTGCACATCGTCAGTCCCAGGTAAAAGATTATCACCCAAGGATGCAGCTCTGAATAGCCATTGGTTCCAAAGTGGCGTTCCCAATGAATCCATACAAGATATCAGCAGGAAAGAAGAGGTAGAGTATGTGGTCGGATTACTGGAATGCGAATCCAGTAATGCGAATGGCTTTTCCAGGTTATTCTGTTGGCGGGTGCTGAGGTGTTACCGGATAGTAAAGGTTTTTAAGGTCGCGTTTGTCTGAAAACGTAGCAGTGTCCTGATCCGGTAAACTGCGTTTGGAAAAAGCAAGGTCGTATTGATTAAAACTACAGATCGCCAAATGATGTTCAAACGCCAATGCGAAAAAATACCCGGGCATGCGGTTGTTGAAATCATTGTAATATCCGGCAATATAAGGTCGTCCATCAGGCAAAAATTGCAGCGAATAATAAGTGAGGTATCCAAGAGGTGTAAAAAGAAAATAGTCATTCTCTGATCCGTTTGCATAAAACCAATGAATGCAGCCTATACGGTTAGTCATTTTTGCAGTCTTATATTCTTTCGGCGGCAATGCATAGGAGAATACAGCTACATCTCCATTGTTATTGATTGCATATTGCATGAAATAGAAGAATGATTTATTGGCACTGATGGATTTATCCCAAACTGCATCAAGATCACTTTCATATACATGGAGATCGAAATATTCATATTCAAGATCAGTCACATGATTAACGATCATTAGCTTGCTGTGATCAGCAGAAGTACTTGTTACCCCCGGAGGTAGTTCCACAAATCCATCGATGAGTGCCAAGTCTTTCAGTGAGTATCGAACTGCATACCTGACATTTTTTAGCTTCGGCAGTTCTTTGTAATCTTCATTAGAAAACGTTTTGGTAATGTGTATGGTATAAATGACAACAATATATTCTCCCAGTTGAAACTTGTCCGTGACTGCGGCAGGTACATTTATTTGCTGATCTCCATTAGGGAATAGCCGTTCGACCTCCACTTCCTTGCGTATAATTTCCTTTAAATTATCATCATAACACACCAGGAACTGATGACGATTGATCTCTTCATGCACAAAAATCCGCTGGGAGACAGCTGCAATGACCTTTACCTTTGTAAGCGAATCTGATAACGAGGCTTGCGTAATAACAAAGGGCTGAGCCAGCATTTTGAATGCTGCAAAATGACAGATCAGAAATATACAGATCACTTTACGCATCGTTCTGCTGAATGATAATTTAGGCTCGGTATTACCGCAACCGGTCCATCGAATCAATGAGCTGACGTGCCAGCGCGTCGAGCACGGAAATGTATTTACTGTTTTCCGGCACGATGAACTGCAGCATCAGGCCGCTGTCGCCGGAGGAAGGATACGAAACGTAATAGCGGCGGATGTACATGTTTTTGCCGAGACCTTCTGCCGTATACGTTTCACCGACGATGACGACTTCTGTCGCTTTGCCGAGCGTTTCTTTCTGCGGTTTGTCGGCGATGAGCGTTTTCACCGGGTCGGCGGTATCGCGCATGTATTCGAGGAAATCGCGCTGCACGGCGTTGAAGAATTCGCCATCGGAAGAAGCGACGAACGGTGCGACGAGGATCGAATAGTCCGCTGCACGACCGTCGGTGAACCAGAAGCGGCTCACGAGCGAATCTTCGTCGGCGCGGCAGCCGTAAGGCACACAGCAGCTCCACGACGTGCGCGGATTTTCATAATACAACTGCCCGCTTTTGCAGGTGGCCGAAAGCGAAAGATCGACCGGCTCGAATTCTTCCTGCACGGCTCCGCGCTGGTAAAGAATGAAATCGTCGAAGAGAATATGCGCTTTTCCGCCGACGTACGTTCCGAAAAATTCTCCGGGAGGCTGAATGAAATCGATCGACTTCACTGCGAATTCGTTGATGCAGAACGTGAGCTTGCGTTTGGCGCCGGTGCCGGCATTCACGCGTAACCAGTTGTCGCCTTTGGGATGGATGAGCGGGCAGGGCGTCAACGGAAGAATGTCCTGCCATTTTCCATTTACGAGTTGCCCGAATCCGTAACGACCGCTGCCGGTGATGTAGAACGCCATGAAATTGGAAAGGTCGGCTGCTCCCCAGCAAATGCCGTAACGGATGCTGTCGGCGCCGCTTTCGAAACTCGTGCTCGTTTCCACGCGAAAGGCTTTCTGCCCGTCGAATGGCGCGCCTTTCGCATTGATGTAATCGCCGGGAAAGCGAATGTCCATCGAGAGCTTGCTGTTTGCAACGTCGTAGATGGCCGTGTCGTTGGCGTAGACGATCCATTGATTCGCATTGTCGTCGAAGCCGTCGTAGATGTTCAGCTGGGCTTTTGCCTGGAAAAAGAAAAGCAGCAGGATCCCGGGGAGGAGTTTTTTCATTGGCGACAAAGATAGTTTAACCACGGAGACACGGAGAAAAGCAAACTCCGTGCCTCCGTGTCTCCGTGGTTCATCTCCTCAGAATAAACTCAATTGCGCGTCTCCCGCTTTCGGATTGAACAGCGAAAGATCGAATTCGAAATCATCTTCTTTCGGCAAATATCTCTCTCGCGCGATGCGGTGCAGCGTGCGGATGCTTTCGGCGATCGGGCCTTCACCGCGCATGCGTGTGCCGAAGCGGCTGTCGTTCACCTGTCCGCCATGGCATTCCTGGATCTGGTGCCAGACTTTATCTGCGCGGTCCGGATAAGCTTTGTCGAGCCAGTCGCGGAAAATTTCACCGATGGCGCCGTTCAGGCGCACGATGGTAAAGCCCGCGGATTTCGCTCCTGCGTCGGCTGCGGCTTTGATCACGTCCGGGATTTCATGGCTGTTGAGGCCGGGAATGATCGGCGCGGTCATCACGCCTACGGGAATGCCGGCGTCGGCGAGCGCGCGGACGGTCTCGAGGCGCTGCTTGTACGTGGCGGTGCGCGGCTCCAGCTTCATGCGCAGCGATTCGTCGAGGCCGGTGATGCTCACCATGACGTGCACTAATCGCAGCTTCGCCATCTCGGAGAGCACGTCGATGTCGCGGCGGATGAGTGAATTTTTCGTGATCATCGACGCCGGGTGTTTGAACTTCAGTAGTACCTGCAGCATTTTTCGCGTGAGGCCGAACTTTCGCTCGAGCGGCTGGTAGCAATCGGTATTGCCGGAAAACATGATCGGTTCGGGAACGTGTCTCGGATTGGAGAGCTCTTTCTCCAGCAATGCCGCCGCGTTTTCCTTCACGATGATCTTGCGCTCGAAATCGAGTCCCGCGCTGTAGCCCCAGTATTCATGCGCGTTGCGGGCATAGCAGTAAATGCAGCCGTGCTCGCAGCCCTGGTACGGGTTCATCGACAAGCCCTGGATGTCGGGGCTGTTGACTTTGTTGATGATGGTTTTCGGGTGCGTGAAGATGACTTCGGTCTTGTCGTTCTGCAAGAGCGGCTCATCGATCTGCTCGAAATGTTCCTGTACGGTTTTTTGTTTGAGAAAGCGATTGTGCGGATTGATCTGCGCACCTCGTCCTTTGAAATAATTATCGGCTGTTTCGTCGCTCATGCTTCACGTGTTGCGCCCCCTTCGAAAAAGAAAAAAATAATAACCTGCCGAACAAAGATACCTGCGGAAGCCGCGGTTGTCAAGGGTTTGGTGAATAAAACTTGAGGTGCCAATTTGGCACCTCAAGTTTATCGTCCCCTGGTTTTATAGCCGAGTTCTCTTCGCTGGGTTTTCTTTTTTGCCGGAGAACCGAAAACCTTTTTTAGCGCTTCAATGATCTTTTCAATGTGCAGCTCGTTTTTACTGACGCGCTCACGTTGCTGCATCAGGCTTTTTTCGAATTGCTCGAGGCGTAGGAAAATTTCTTTGTTGGAAAGAATCGTTTCGCGCATTCGCGTAAATACACGCATGATCTGGATGTTGATGGCGATTGCTTTCTTACTGCTCAACACGCCTGAAAGCATTGCAATTCCCTGTTCTGTAAATGCCATTGGAAGAATGCGCGTGCCGCCATGGGCTGATCTCTCGGGTTGGCATTCGGCAAATTCTTTTGCGGAAAGTTCAAACATGAAATCCTCAGGAAAGCGTTCGATGTTTCTTTTTACCTGCCGTTTCAGGTATTTTGTCTCTACATCATACAGTTTCGCAAGGTCATTATCCAGCATTACGTTTTTGTCGCGGATTCTGAAGATCTGGCTTGAAACAATCTCATCTGAAATAATA